>NZ_JANSJA010000093.1:0-1150 GCF_047462335.1 Synechococcus sp. H60.1 | reverse complement strand
AGCCCAAAATCCCTTGCCTTGGGAGGGAAGCTTGGCTCCAAGCGGATAGACAGAAGGGGTAAGAACCGCTGTTGGAATAGGCCCAAGTCTCCAGGAGTACTTGAGGCTCAAGCCCTTCTCCAGCCCCCAGATAAAACTGCCAGATCCTCTTCGTCCAAGTCAGCAGGGATCCCAGATCGGATCAGCTCGGCAAAATCTTCGTTGGGCACCATCATACAGAGGGCGTAGAGACGGCCAGGGCCGGTGTTGTGGATTTCGTGGACACCGGTCGGCGGCACCAGGATGCTGTCTCCGGTTTTGATGGGGGCCGCTTTCCCATCGCAAATAGCTAAACCTTCCCCCTTGAGCACGAAAAACATTTCCACAGCCATTTGATGACGATTGGGGGGCGTTCTGCCTCCCTCATCGAAAATCTCGACACAGAACGTTAGCGAGACTTGAGCATGAGAAGGATCGAACACAATGGCCAGACGATTGGTGTCGTGGGGGCTGATGCGATAGGCCTGATAATCGGCAGGAGTTTTGACGATTGGGATCACACAGCGGGAGAGCGTTTGCATCGGGATCCTCCCCTCAAGAGAGGGTGGGTGGAAAGTGGCAAGCGCTAAGAGGGGAGAGCTGCCAGCAAATCAGCAGAGGAAGCAACAAAGCCAAAGCACTGCTTGACGTTGTAAAGGGTGGCCCGCAGACAGTACTCAGGAGAGGTGGTGGCGGCGCAGTCTTCTAGCAAAATGCAGTCGTAGCCGAGGAAATTGGCGTCTTGCAGCGTGGTCATAACACACTGATCGATGTTCACGCCGGCAAAAAAGAGGGTGGTACGTCCGAGATTTTTGAGAATGCTGTCGAGAGGGGTGTCCCAAAAGCCACTCATGCGGAACTTATCCACCCAAATATCCTCGGGTTTGACTTCCAATTCCTCCACCACAGCCGCGCCCCAACTGCCGCGGGTGAGAACCAAAGACCCCTTTTTGGGCAAGGGATCCCCCAGCCCTACCCCCTCTCCGGTGGGATTGTAGACGTGTCGCAGGCCGGCGCTGATGTTGAGCAGGTCGGGCCGATTGCCCCAGTTGACCCACACGATCGGCACCTGGGCCTGCCGCAGGCGGGGCAATAGAGTTTTCAGGGGGCCAATGGGAGCTCGCGCCGGTGT
>NZ_JANSJA010000092.1:0-13284 GCF_047462335.1 Synechococcus sp. H60.1 | reverse complement strand
AAAAGCTCAACAGAGGATAAGAAAACCCTACTCCCCTCTCCCTGAGGGAGAGGGGCCGGGGGTGAGGGCTGGGAGAGGAGTCGGGAGTAGTCGCCTGCGGCGGCGCGGAGCGCTTGAGGCTGCCGGAAAGGAGCACCCAAAACAAAAAACCCCTCTCCCCCAGGGAGAGGGGCCGGGGGTGAGGGCGTCCCCCAGGGAGAGGGGCCAGGGGTGAGGGTCGTCCCCCAGGGAGAGGGGCCGCGGGTGAGGGATCGGGGGTGAGGGCCTCAGTACAGCGCCTCTTCTTGATGGGTGATGATGGTGCAGTCAGAAGTGGGGTAGGCCACGCAGGTCAACACATAGCCCTGCGCAATCTGATCGTCATCCAGGAAGGATTGATCGCTTTGATCCACCGTGCCGCTCACCAGCTTGCCGGCACAGGTCGAACAGGCCCCGGCGCGGCAGGAATAGGGCAGCTCGATCCCTTGCTCCTCCGCCACATCCAAAATGTACTCGTCATCCGGCACATCGATGGTGACGTTCAAGCCTCGCTCTTCGTTGATCAGAGTGACCTTGTAGGTAGCCATCCTGGTTGGGTCTCCAGAAAAAACATCCACTCCTCATCCTGCCACCCTTCTGCCCCGGATCAAGCACCATTTTTCAGAGAAATAGGTAGATCTCCCGGTTTTTTAGAGTTGGATCCGAGAAAACCTTGCTGGGCAAAGATTCCGGCCACGTCTCACCTCCCTCGGCCAAGCCTCAACCCAGCCTATGGAGCAGAGTTGTACGAAGCAGTAGCCACAGGCAAGCTCATGCTATCGTCTGTGACCCAGATCACTCCCCATTGGCCCGGAAAAAGTCGATAACTCTTGCCAAAGCTGCCGCATCTGCCTGTATGATTAGCAGAGTAAACAGGCTAGCCACCAAACTGGCGTGTCTGCGTCTCCCCTCGATTGGCCATTTCTCAGAAGGCTTAGGTTGCCCTGAGCGAGCCGATCGGGTAATGTGAGGGAAGTGTTCAGCCGAACCCTACTTTTTGGTTAAGAGGAGAAACATGAACGGAACAATGCACAAGTGGCTGCTCAAGTCACTGGGGTCTCTGTCTCTGGCATCGACGGTGGTGCTGCTGCCCATGCTGCTCACCGGTTGCGGCGAAGATAGCTCCGGCACGTCGGTGCCCGTACCGCCCCCGCCCCCGCCGGCTCCTCCGGCTCCCCCGGCTCCGCCGCCAGCACCTCCCACCCCTACTCCCACGCCTACGCCGGTGGGACGTGTTATCAGCATCAGCCCCGCCGATGGCTCCACCAACGTTGCCATCACCACCTCGATTACCATTCGCTTCAGCGAGCCGGTGCGCGAGGCTCCCTTGGCTCAAGCCCTGAGCATCACCTCGGTGGCGCCCCAAGCCGGAGCTGTCCCGCCTCGGGATCTGGCCTTCAACTCCGACCGCACCCAAGTCACCGTCACCTTCCGCACACCCCTGAGCAACGACTCTGTCTATCGGGTCACCATTTCGCGGGCGGTGCCGGATCTGTTTGCTTCGGGCCGCAGCCTGGCCGAAGACTTTGTGGCCACCTTCACCACCGGCAACGTGGCGGCTACTGGCGGCCCGGTTAGCTTGCTGCCGACACAACTGGCGGCGGTGACGCCCAACGGGCAGGTATTCTCCAGCCCGAACGTGGTGCCGGTGGGGTATGGCATTCGCCGCAGTGGGGTAGCGGAGAACCTGCCGGTGGGGGTTTACACCGACTACCGTGCGGTGCTCTCCTTCCCGATTCCCGACAGCATTCCGTCCAACGCCGCGGTGCAATCTGCGCAGTTGACGCTGGTGCAGTTGCCCTCCAACGACTCGGCGGAGATTGGAAACTTTGGCGATAGGGGGCGCGGCTTTTTCTTCCTGGATCCGACGCCGCACAACCTGCCGGCCAACAACGTGGTGTTCCAGGAAGTCAACCTGGGTGCGCGCGACAACGTGGTTTCCAGCGACTTTTTTGCGCCGGCTTCCACGCCCAGCTTCATTGCGTTGAGCATCAACGGCAACGTGTTGGGTGGGGATGTGTCGGCGGGGCCGCGGACGGCGGATGTGCAGCCGGGTGTGCAGCGGTCGGTGTCGGGCACGCGCTTCTACCAGGTGCGGCTGCAGTGCGCCAAGGAAGTGTGGAACAACCAGGCAGCTCCGGTCTTTTTGGTGACTACGGGAACGACGTCGGTGACGACGACGGGGATTGTGACGGCGACGCAGCGTTTCAACGTGACGGCGACGCAGACGTTTGTCGTTACGGGTGCGGCGAGTGCCACGGTATCCAACACCATCACCGGTGCGGTGACGACGCCGTTTACACAGTCCTTCTCGGCCACTGGCACTGTCTCTGGCGCGGGTTTGGGAATACGAACAGTAACAGTACAAGAGGGTACTCAAACTCGAACTGAAACTGAACTCTTTACCTTCAGTGTCACTGGCACTGCTAGCTTCACTGCCTCTCGACTTATTACAGCGGGCCTTGGCTTTACCTCGGAAGCCAGCGCAACGGTGACCTTTGCGGCCACAGGCACGGTCGTTGGCTCTGAAACCCGCTCCGAAACGGTGACGGTCACCGGCTCGGTCACGGCCTCTGCCACCACTACGGTGACGCCCTTCACCCGCACTGCTCCCAATGCTGGCTTCGAAATCAGCCAGGGAGCCAACGGGGTCTGCCGCGCCGAGTTCGACCGCGAGCCGGCTACGGGCACGGGTGGTTCGCCCATCACCACTGCTCGTGGTCCGCGTCTGGATATCACTTTCTCCATCCCGCGCTAGCGGCGCCTCTAAATCTAGGCTGCCTCTGTAGTCCAGGAGCGGCCAAATACAGGAAGTGGGCAGGTCTTGAGAGCCTGCCCATTTTCCTAGGCCGCTAAATCTACAAATTCATCTGATAGAATCGTTGCAGTCAAGGCTTGGAGATATGAGAACCGAGATTCAAGAGCTCCTAGAGCGAGCATTTCGCCATCATCGCTCGGGTGAGCTGGATCAAGCTGAGAAATGCTACCTGGAGATCTTAAGCTTAGAGCCTAACCAGCCTGATGCCATTCAGTATTTGGGCATACTGGCCTATCAGCAGGAACAATACGTCAAATCTGTGGAATGGCTGGAAAGGTGTGTCAGCCTTGGTCAAAGGTCGGCATCGCTTTACACTAACTTAGGTGTGGCTTACGAGAAGCTAAACCGACCCGAAAGGGCAATAGAGTGCTATCAACAAGCCATCCAAATAGATCCAGAAAGCCTTAATGCAAACTTTAACTTAGGTCTGGCCCTTATCCAGCTTGAGCGCTGGGATGAAGCAGAGAAAGCTTTTCTGAAGGTTCTGGAGCTGGATCCGCAACAGTTTGAGGCAGCATACTTTCTTGGACAGGTACTGCTAAAGTTAGGCCAGGTAAATAGTGCTATCGGCATCCTAAAGAAAGCAGTAAAGGATCAGCCAGACTACCTTGAAGCTCATCTTCAGTTAATTGATGCCTTTTCTCTATCTGGAGATAAGGATCAAGCCATTCGACACGCAAAGCAAATAGAGCCCCTATTTTCGACTAGTGCCGACTTGCAAAACAAACTAGGTTTATTGCTAGTAGAACTGGGACACTATGAAGACTCAATCACTGCTTTTCAGAAAGCTTTGATGATCGAGCCCTCTGCTGTCACTCACTTGAACCTGGGTAGAGTATACGGTGAGGTCGGCCAAGAAGATAAAGAGATGGAGCACTATAAGAAGGCTATAGAGATCAATCCGAACTATGCAAAGGCTTATAACAATCTAGGGGCAGCTCTGAGCCGAAAGATCCAACCCCAAGCTGCAACAGAGATAGCCGTTCAGGAGCTAAATCTAGAAAGCAAAAAAAATCTTGAGGATCGATACCAAGCTATTCAAGCTGCAAGAGATTGCTTTCAAGTCGCCATTTCTTTGGATCCAGGGTACGCCGAAGCTCACCACAATCTGGGTGTTCTTTACAGGACAGAAAAGCGGTTGCACCTAGCCAAGCATCATATACGTCTTGCTATTGAGCTAAATCCAGGGGAATCAGAGTATTGGCATAGCCTGGGATGCTACTACTTAGATCTTGCTATGGGTGAAAAGGCAGTTCGATGCCTTGAACAAGCAATTAACCTAGATCCAACATCTGCCCGAGCCTACAATAACTTGGGTCTTGCCTACCAGTTATTGGGGAAGAAAGAGGAAGCAGAGTTTGCTTTTCATAGAGCTGCGGAGCTTTCCCCAGACTTTGCAGAAGTTTACTGCAACATCGGAGCTAGACTCTTTGAGCAGAAAAAGTACGATGATGCTTTAGAACATCTACAGGAGGCCATAAGGCTCAAGCCTGAATTAGCTGATGCATACTTCTACAAAGGCTTGACCCTGGCCAAGCTATCCCGAACTCAGGAGGCCATAGATAATTATCTACTGGCCATTGAAAGAAAGCCAAACTTCGCCGTGGCTTACCAAAATCTAGGCGGTGCTTATCTAGAGCAATGCAGATTACGTGAAGCACTGGCTAGCTATAGGAAAGCTCTCGAGATCGCTCCTGACTTTGCGGGTGCGATGTCAAATATCCTTATGGTCTCGCATTACTCAGAGAACTTTGATCCTCTAGAAACATTCTTGGAGCATCAACGGTGGGGTATTCGCTACCAAAGCCAATATCAAAGTTACTGGAAGCCCTACACAAACTCGCGAACCACTCAAAGGCCACTTAAGATCGGCTACCTGTCAGGTGATTTTCGATTGCATTCGGTACACTTTTTCATGAGTTCAATCTATGATAACCACAATCAAGAAAACTACCAGATTTATTGCTACTCAAATGTTGATCAACCTGACATGGTAACTGAGCAGCTCTCTGCATGGGCGACAGGATGGAGAGATATCAGTAAACTAAGCGACGAGAAAGTTGCAACGCTAATCAGAGAAGATCAAATTGATATTCTGGTGGATCTAAGCGGGCACACTGGCGGTACAAGAGTACACGTAATGGCTCTCCGTCCTGCACCTGTACAAGTTACCTACCTCGGCTATCCTGACACCACCGGTATGACCGTCGTGGACTATAGAATAACGGACAGCTTCGCAGATCCCTATGACGTAACTGATGGCTTGAATACCGAGAAGCTGATAAGAATGCCCCATAGCTTTCTCTGCTATAAGCCTTCTCGGGAGGCACATGAGGTCACGGATCCACCTGTGGTTAAGAATGGCTTTATCACCTTTGGGTGCTGCAACAACCCTTCCAAAATTACCCCCCGAGTAATTAAGTTGTGGGCAACGATACTAAAGGCGGTACCCAACTCAGTTTTACACTTAAAGAATCAGCGGTATAGAGATGAGAGCACCTGTAAGATCTTCCTGCAAAGAATTGGAAGCCACGGCATTTCGGAAGAGCGAGTCAAGCTTGAATATGGTAGACAGGGCTTTGCTGAGCACTACGCAGCCTATGGAGAGGTGGACATTGCCCTAGATCCGTTCCCCTACAACGGAACAACGACAACCTGTGAGACATTATGGATGGGAGTTCCGGTAATAACGCTGGAGGGCTCAGCACATGTCTCCAGAGTTGGTGTGTCAATCTTAAAAACAGTAGACTTGCCAGAGCTAATTGCACAGACAGAGGAAGATTATGTTCGTATTGCCTCAACGCTGTCCGAAGATACAGAGCTTCTGGTCTGGATGAGAAGGACTATGCGAGAGCGTCTCTATTTGTCTCCCCTTCTTGACGGAAAGAGATTTACAGCTTTTTTAGAGAAGGCATATACCCAGATATGGGAACAGTACTGCCAAGATAGGAAAGGTAGAATTAGGTTCACAGATTTGCCATTTAAGTTTCGCAAGCATCCAAACTTGGCTAAACTTACTAAGATGGTTAGCTAGGAGCAATGGGTAAGCATGTTTAATCTACATATTGGTGGTAGAGAGCCACATCCTGACTGGAAAATACTTGACGTTTTGCCCTCGCCTGAAGTCGACTACGTCGCAAACGCAATTGACCTCAGCTTATTTGGAAGTGAAAGCGTAGATCAGATATACGCCTCACATGTTCTTGAGCACTTTGATTATCGAGAGGCAAAGGTAGCTTTGACAGAGTGGTATCGGGTACTGAAGAAAGGAGGAAGATTATATATCTCTGTGCCCAACCTAAAAGCGCTATCTAGAGTTCTTCTAAAGGACGATCTTTCCTATGATCAACTGGTGTACATCATTAGTATGTTCTATGGTGGCCAGGTCGATCAGTATGACTTTCATAAATATGGATATACCATTGAGAATTTAACTCATTTACTCAAAACTGTTGGCTTTGACTTCATCGTCCAAGTAGATCAGTTCGGTATGTTTAATGACGCAAGCACAATTGTTTACTGCAATGAGCTTATCAGTCTAAATGTAATTGCTCACAAGGAGTGAAGTGAAGAAAGGAAGTCATGTCTGAGTTATCTATAGCCTCTGTCTTGGGAACCTCAATGCCTCGCATTAAAGTAATTGCTGCAGGAGCATCTGATCTTGGGACTCCTGAGATCTATACTGAAATGATTCACAAGGGCTATGGAGACTTAGTTGCATTTGAGCCCAATCGAGAAGCATACGAGCGGTTAAAAGAGAAAAGTTTTAGCAGCTCTAATGTTTTATACCTTCCTATGGCTGTTGGCGACGGCTCTGAATCGACTCTTTATCTAACCAACACCGGGATGACCTCATCTCTGTTCCAGCCAAACTATCAACTGCTGGAGAGGTTCCACGATCTAGCTGAGCTTTACCAAGTCGTCTCAGAGGAAAAAGTCAAGACGGTTCGCCTCGATGACTTGGAAGAGGCTTCAGATGCAGACTGGCTTGTCATGGATACTCAAGGAAGTGAGCTTAGCATTATCCACGGCGCCGCTCGTCTCCTCAGCGAGAGCATTGTAGTGGTTCAAACTGAAGTCCTGTTTGTCCCCCACTACATTGGCCAGCCCTTGTTTTCCGACATAGATATTGCTCTGAGGAAGCATGGCTTTCTTATCCATAGCCTTACTGGGATTGCCTGCCCAGTTATGAAGTCCTTTCCCAAGAATCTGACTTCTTTGCGCACCCAAGCCTCCTGGACTGACTTTATCTATGCCAAAGACTTTATGCGAGTGGGAGAGCTTCCCTCCAGAAAGCGGCTAGCACTTGCCGTAATTCTTCACGAGGCCTATCGCTCATACGACTTATGCTCTCATGTGCTCAAAATTCACGACGAGATAGAGGGCACCTCATTCTATGATATTTACCTTTCGAAGCTTTAAGATGTTATGTTTTTCGCCTTCAGGTCAAGGAAAGACCACATTCGCTTGGCCGCTTCTTCCCACGTCATATTTTTTGTGTAGATCAACCCTTGCGAGAGTACAGAACCTCTATACTTTGTATCTCTCAATTGATCGATTGCCTGCGATATGGCATGTGGCTCCAGAGGTATCTCAATCCACGGTTCAGGCGCATTGGCATGTTCCACTTTTCTTTGAGATTCTCTGAGAATGATAACTGGACAGCCACATCGCATCGCCTCGAGAACATAATTGCCCATTCCAAGCTCGGGTTCAACCTCAAGTAACCCCGTAGCTCCTGTATAGAGTAGCGGTAACTCGTCAGGCGAAAGTTTGAGGTTGTGGATTCGAGCTCGAATTGGTTTAGATAGGTCCACGAAAGATTCCAAAGGTGAGTCAGTCCTACTTCCATCAACTGATAGGTAAACAACTTCCGGAACTTGCCCAGAAGCTATCTCGCTCAGGCTATCTAGGATAGCGCGGAAGGCTATCTTTCTTCGTTCCCCTGCTCCCGCCCTGTAAATGATGTAGGGACGAGTCAGATCTCGCTCTTCTCGAAACTTCCGTAGCTTTAGAGGAGGAGATGGCCCTAGGTCACCATGCAAGCCTGGGTAGATAACTTCAATATCTTCTTTAGAAATACCAGGATATTTTGCCATCAAGTTTGATGCCACCCACTCAGACGGACATATAAATGCCGATGCATTCAAAATGGAGTTATGTTTCTCTTGAGCTGCCAAGTTTGACAGAAACTCTTGGCTTTCATCCACACTATAAATCATTGCCACACTAGGTGTTCTAAGAGGATATGTGTACAAAGTTGAGATAAAGAGCGTTGCCTTAAGCTGGTCACAGGCGCTCTGCAGACCTACATGATCGGATTCAGCGTCTTCGTAACTATAGTCAGGAATCACCGCTATGACTGTATCGCCTGGAAGAGCAATACGTTGGCTTTCTCTCACCAGTACCACAAAGTCTCGACTGTGGCCAAGCTTTAACCATTCACCTACAACATTTTGCCAAAAGGTTATAATAGACGGTGGGGTTTCTAAGTTACTCTGCAAAGCAACACCATCAACAACAATCATTGGCTTTCCTCGAGCAAATCTTTAAGTAAAGACAACAGGCTTGAATCAAGCTTCTTAGATGGAGATAGGTCTTTCTGGAGGACGCCGTCCTCTATAAGACTAGCGTAGCGCGCTTCGGGAACTGCAATTAAGTTTATCGCAGAGAGGCTGCGAGCTTGTTCCCGAGCTCTCGATAATTCGTTCAAGGTGGAGTTGTATGCAAAAAAAGTGTACCCCAGATCTGACAGGTAAGAGGATGTTTCCCTCGACACAAATCCCCCACCATCTTTTGCTTCTAGCTGAATGAGTGGGAGACAGCTTTTTATAAGTTCTCGACCTCCCTGTATAACACCTAGGGGATCTACAACTACATCTATCTTGACCATATCGACCAAAGGCTTTCTGTAAGAGCGCCACCAATCATCTAGCGTAATTTGCCGGATGATCTTTACAGGGTGGGCTACTCCCGAAAGGTTAGTTACCACTCTATTGTACACACTATCGTCTGTTTCTAGAAAATATGTCTGCCCTGACTCGCTACCCACTGCATATGGGTTTATCGTAACTTGCGATAATCTATTAACGCTGACATTGTGTTTTAATATTTCCACACAAGATTGAGTTGGCTCAAACGCAATTACTTTGCCTTTGGTTCCTACGGCCTGGGCAGCAACAAGAGTGTATAAGCCTACATTTGCCCCTACATCTATAAACATCATTCCCGGCTTCAGGTAGGACCTAACAAAGTCTATCTCTGACTCAAACCATCTTCCTTGGGCCAGACAACAATGAGTAACTAGTGAGTCTAAACTATCTTCTAGCCTCATGGTGTAACCCTCGTAGCATATATCAACAAATTCTCTTTTGCTTCTCAAATTTATCGAGTTTGATTCACCCATCTTTCTTTGAAGAAAGCTTACAGAAGTTTGATAACAGGCTTGAGCCCATCTTTTGGCTGTTTGTGTGGCCGTCATAGCCTGAATTTGCCTCAGATGCCTTATACCTTCGATCTGCAGGTTTTTAGATAGACCAAGGCCTAGGGTTGCTTTAGCTCTTAGATCTTTGGGGTGAATTGAGGCAGCAATGCGCCAAAAAGGAATTACTTGTGTTTGGTAAGGCAGCCCTATTCTTTCTGCTATCCAGCGAGCTAAGTAATACAGGTACTGATCTATAGATGGTAGATCCGGATCAAGTGGCTCAAAGTCAGGGGAATCAACTTTCCATGCCAACTCATAACCTTCTATGTTTGGAGGGGGAATATCTTTCCATCTCTCTGGGTTTAACTCTAACTGGTTCAAGAGTTTAAGTGCTTCTTCTAAAAAAGTAAATGAGACACCTAGAACCCAAAGTGCATGGAGTCTATTCAATAAGCAGGGCAGATGATTTGGCTCAGTACTGATCCCTTGATTCCAGTAGTAGAGTGATACTGACCAAGCGTTTCTTCTTTCCTTTGCAGTGGGAGCCGTTTCTGCTACACGGGCTTGACTGATCCCGCGAGCATTCCAGGTTGAGCCTGATTCAGACAATGGGACTGCCATTTCCTTACCTAAGCTTAAACTTGTATTATGACCTACCGATTTATCCTAGCTGACGCAGCCTTTTGCATACTGCTGAGCAGTAGACTCAGTGCATAACTCTACACAAGCAGCAGCCATGGAGGGTAGTGTCACGAGAGGCTGCCGGTTAACCATAGCATCAAAGCTGTACGTTTGTTGTCACTGCTTCCTGGAATGGTATCATAGTTCTGATTTTCGGAGATCGTCATTTTGAATTGGACAGTTACCTCAGGCAGGCCTGACGCAAGTACGGCAGACTCCATCTACCTGTTACATCTCTTAAGCTTCCAGGCCCAATCTGCATCTGCTATTGTTCTCAACTTTCGAGCCAACGTCTGCCGAGGTTTGTCTCGAGACAGCGCATCTTAACAAGGTTGTTCCTATGCTACGTCACATCAGCACCTGTACTCTCCTTCTCAGCTTGGGTAGCACGATCGCCTGTACGCAGGCCACACCAGCGCAAACCCCCGACCAGGTGGTGAGCACCTTTATCGCTGCCACCGAAAAGGGGGATTGGGGCACCGCCGACGGCTACCTGACCGAGCGCTTCAGCAATGCCCTCAGGCCGGGATCCCTGCCTTCGATTTGGGGGGCAGCGGGAGAGAATGTGCAGGTGCGCAACCAAGAGGTGAGCGGCAAGACGGCCTACGTGTGGGTGGAGGGCGAGTCCTCTCTGGAAGAGGCGGCGCAGCGCCTGGGGCTGGATCCCTTGACTTTGCGCAAGTACCTGACCGAGCCGGATCTTGCCGATCCCACCTATCAGCAGTTGGCCCCGCAATTGGTGGGCCTGCGCCTGGAGGGAGACACGGTGACTTCCCGCCTCAAGCTCACCCTTTACCGACAGGAGGGCGGCTGGCGAATCGAGGTGTGGCAACCGGATAAGCCGCCCGCAGAGGGATCCCAGCCGGAGAACCCTGAGCCCTCTCCGGCAGAAACTGAGCAACCTGCCGAAAATCAGCAGTGAAGTGGCGGGGGAAAGGTGTTGAAGAAAGCTTGGTTCTTGCTGGCCCTGGTTTTGCTCAATGGCTGCGGGCAGACGCAAACGGCCAAGGAGACGCTGCAAGCCTTTGTGCAGGCGGCCAACGCTCGGGATTTTGCCACGGCAGAAGCGCTGCTCACCCCGCGGCTGCTGAGGGGGATCCCGCCGGGCGCCCTGGATCGCTCCTGGCCCTCGGCAGAGGAGTTCACCCTCACTCCTATCCAGGAGGTGGGCAACACGGCCATCTTTCGGGTGGACGCAATCCTGAAGCCGGAGGCGGTGGTGCCTACTTTGCACTTCCAGTTCACCGCCGCGGAGCTGCAGCAATTCTTGACCGAGCCGGATCGGGAGGATCCGCGGTTTCGCCCTTTTCGCTCCCAGTTGGGCTTCTATGAGCCGCTGCCGGACGGGCGTCTGCGGGCGGCGATGGAAGTTACTCTCTACCGCCAGGCCCAGGGATGGCGGGTGGAGCTGGCCCGTCTGCAGCCTCTAAACACGAGAGTTCTCTACGAGCCGATCCAGCTAGCAGAAGAAGCACAACCTTTTCGACTGACAGGAACGGTGCGGCTCCTCAACCGCGAGGAAGGCTGGATCGGGGTCAATTTGGACGAGGTCAGCCCCAACCTGCAGCGCTACGCCGGCACCTGGGTCTCGGTGGTTCCTGCGGAAGATGTCCAGGTCATCCGCCTTGGCCGC
This sequence comes from Synechococcus sp. H60.1, assembly GCF_047462335.1. Classification (NCBI taxonomy): domain Bacteria; kingdom Bacillati; phylum Cyanobacteriota; class Cyanophyceae; order Synechococcales; family Synechococcaceae; genus Synechococcus; species Synechococcus sp. H60.1. Next base: position 1,710 of record NZ_JANSJA010000092.1, on the reverse strand, counting down.
CCCGCCAGTTGGCTGGAGCTGCGCCCAGGGGACGAGGTGGAGATGGAGGGCAAGGTGCGTTTTGCCGTCAATGCCGACGCCGAAGGGCGGATCCCGGCGGCGATTCGGGCCGAGCGCATCCGGGTGCTGCAGATCCCCAGCCCCTCTCCCTGAGGGATGGCCCAAGCGCTCCGCGCCGCTCACGCGACCACCCCCGGCCCCTCTCCCTCAGGGAGAGGGGGGTAGTGTTCCATCGTGGGTGGGAGGGGAGCTAACGCGGGATCCCTGAACTTAGCGCAGGGGCGAGTGCAGCAGCACCACCAGCCGCTCTTCCAGGAACTTGAGGTTGGCCACCACTTGGTTAAAGGCCTCTTCGGGGGTCCAGTCCATGAGATCTAGGGCCTTGGCCGCCAGCGCCTCCACGGGTACAGGCTCTTCCCCAAAAACATCAATCAGCCAGCGTACCGAGAAGGGATCGATGACAATGTTGCCTTCGGATCCCGGCCAGCCGTTGATGTTGACCGGGCCGTTGTCGCGGATGGCATTCTCGAAGGCAACCCTGGCATTGAGCCGGATCAACAGGGGGTGGGCTTGCACAGAGCCATCCCGCCATTCTTCTGGGGTAAAAGGAGCTGCTGGGGCGGGGCGGGGATGGCCGCACCAAAAGTCAATCAGCCGGGTCAGGTTGGGAAAAATCAGCTCGATAAAGTGCAGCAGCTCCTCTTGGCTGAGCTTTTTAAGGTGGCGCAGGGCGTAGGGAACCGGCTTGGTGAGGACTCGCTCCAGCTTCCACTGCTGCCAGTTCACCATGCTAATGAACTCCAGCCCGGCCTGGCGCAGCATCTCGAACACCTGGGGCACCGTAAAGCCCTTGTCGCTGCGCAGCAGAAAGTTGGCCAGAATCCCGTTGGTGGTTTTGATGGCGTCTCCCTGCCAGTGGCTTTTGACGAAGCTGCCTTCATGGAGGGCATCCATCAGCTCTCTGAGGATGGGGACGGCTTTGGCAGCGGGCTCGTCCATCACCCCCAGCAGCTCCATGGCATCTTGCATGTTGAAAATAAACTGCCGCTGATAGAGGCTGTGGACGTTGGTGCGGATAATGCCCTCGGGTTTAAGCACCTGGCGCATGCCTTTGAGCCCGGCCACCGGGTCTTCTAGCAGGTAGAGCACGTCGTTGCAGGCGATGAAATCGAATTGTTGCCCCAGCGCCTTCATATCGGTGATATCCATCACCTCGAAGCGCACATCTGGGATCTGGTGGAACTCGAAGCGCTGCCGGGCCATCTCCAGCGACTTCGGCGAGATATCCACCCCGACAAAGGCAGCGCCTGGGTTGGCCGTGGCCAGAACCAGGGTTTCCCAGCCGGAGCCGCAGCCGGCGTTGAGCATTACTTTGCCCTCAGGTTTAACCACCTTGCGCTCCCGCACGTAGCAGGCGGTGGTGTAGCTGTTGGCAAACAGGGCAAAGGTATCTGTAACCGTCTGCTCAATGGGAACGTTGGGATAGGGAAATTCGTCGAACTGCGCCTGCACCAACTTCGAGGCAGATTGCTCCGGCATAGAGATCCCTTTTTCTCTGGAGCCTATGGTAGCCAATCTTTAGCTTGACAGCGCCTCTTGTTTATTCCAGCCGCTCCTCGGTTTGCGGGTCAAAGAGGTGGAAGCGATCCATGTCGAAGACCACTTCTGCCCATTGGTTGACGCGAAGCTGGGTACGGGGATCCACGCGGG
>NZ_JANSJA010000091.1:0-1156 GCF_047462335.1 Synechococcus sp. H60.1 | reverse complement strand
GCATTCCTTGCCCCGCTTGGGTTTAATAGGGGTAGAGTTCCCCCTTCGGGGGGATTCCTAGAAATTGGAAACTCTCAACGGACAAGCAGCCGAAGTGCTGCTTAGGAAGTTCCCCCTTCGGGGGGATTCCTAGAAATTGGAAACCTCTCGGCCAGACGTTTCGCTTCCTCGTCAGGCTCTCGCAGTTCCCCCTTCGGGGGGATTCCTAGAAATTGGAAACAGGACAATACACATTCTCTGCCAGCGAAGAAAACGGAATTGTTTGTTCCCCCTTCGGGGGGATTCCTAGAAATTGGAAACTCCACGTTGGCCCGGCGACAGTTAGACACGATAGCTGCTGTTCCCCCTTCGGGGGGATTCCTAGAAATTGGAAACAGGACTTCCAAAGAGGCCTCGTCCAGGGCTTCGTATGGAAGTTCCCCCTTCGGGGGGATCCCTAGGAATTGGAAACGGCTTGAGTTGTTGCCACGACTTGTCAAGGTGGCAGTAAAGTTCCCCCTTCGGGGGGATCCCTAGAAATTGGAAACACGTCGACGCCAAGCTGGTCTAGAAGGACTTTAGTAGAAGATGTTCCCCCTTCGGGGGGATCCCTAGAAATTGGAAACCGCACGTAGCGGATCCCGCCGGCTTCGGCATACTCAAGTTCCCCCTTCGGGGGGATCCCTAGAAATTGGAAACGAAATCAACGGCGACATCGACCCCGATCTGGTCCAGAAGTTCCCCCTTCGGGGGGATCCCTAGAAATTGGAAACTCCAAGCTTTTTTCGCACTCGCTGGCGGGGATGAGTCCGGGTACGGTTCCCCCTTCGGGGGGATCCCTAGAAATTGGAAACCCCCTCTATCTCATCCTTGGCAAAGAAATATGTGAATCTAAGTTCCCCCTTCGGGGGGATCCCTAGAAATTGGAAACCACTGTCAATTTCCTTCACTGACCTTGCCGTTAGCCCTCGAGCGTTCCCCCTTCGGGGGGATCCCTAGAAATTGGAAACGAAGGTAGGCTTCGTAATTGGTGAACCACCGCCTCAGCAAGTTCCCCCTTCGGGGGGATCCCTAGAAATTGGAAACTTTTTTCTGCCCTTCTCAAGTTGTGGTGGGGTAAAGGTTCCCCCTTCGGGGGGATCCCTAGAAATTGGAAACAAAACAAAGACTTGCAGGC
>NZ_JANSJA010000090.1:0-1162 GCF_047462335.1 Synechococcus sp. H60.1 | reverse complement strand
AGTTGACAGAACTTAACGGATGTTTTAAGGTTGTGTTGTCAATCTTCGCGCTTCCTCAGGGAAGTTTGCCATCATGACCACTGTTATCCAACGTCGCTCAACCAGCAACGTGTGGGAGCAGTTCTGCGAGTGGGTCACCTCCACCGACAACCGCCTCTACATCGGTTGGTTCGGGGTGCTGATGATCCCCACCCTGCTGACTGCCACCACCTGCTTCATCATTGCCTTCATCGGTGCTCCCCCAGTGGACATCGACGGGATTCGCGAGCCGGTTTCGGGTTCGCTGCTCTATGGCAACAACATCATCACCGGCGCGGTGGTGCCTTCTTCGGCTGCAATTGGCCTGCACTTTTACCCGATTTGGGAAGCCGCTTCCTTAGACGAGTGGCTCTACAACGGCGGCCCCTACCAGCTGATTGTGCTGCACTTTTTGATTGGGGTGTTCTGCTACATGGGCCGGGAGTGGGAGCTGAGCTACCGCTTGGGGATGCGTCCCTGGATTGCGGTGGCCTACTCGGCACCGGTGGCGGCAGCGACGGCCGTGTTTTTGATTTACCCGATTGGTCAGGGTTCGTTTTCGGACGGGATGCCGCTGGGGATTTCGGGGACGTTCAACTTCATGTTGGTGTTCCAGGCGGAGCACAACATTTTGATGCACCCGTTCCACCAGTTGGGCGTGGCCGGCGTGTTTGGGGGTGCGCTGTTTAGTGCGATGCACGGGTCGTTGGTGACCTCGAGCCTGATTCGCGAGACATCGGAAGAGGAGTCTCAGAACTTGGGGTACAAGTTTGGGCAAGAGGAAGAGACCTACAACATTGTGGCGGCGCACGGGTATTTTGGCCGGTTGATTTTCCAGTATGCGTCGTTCAACAACAGCCGGAGTCTGCACTTTTTCCTGGCGGCGTGGCCTGTGATTGGGATTTGGTTTACGGCGCTGGGGATTAGCATCATGGCGTTCAACCTGAACGGGTTCAACTTCAACCAGTCGATTGTGGACAGCAACGGTCGTGTGGTTGGGACGTGGGCGGATGTGCTCAACCGTGCCAACCTGGGGATGGAAGTGATGCACGAGCGGAATGCGCACAACTTCCCGCTGGACTTGGCGGCGGTGGAAGTGGCGCCGGCCATCCGTGGCTAATCCACTCCTGACCGAGTAGACTAG
>NZ_JANSJA010000088.1:0-13671 GCF_047462335.1 Synechococcus sp. H60.1 | reverse complement strand
TATCTCCTCTAAGTAAGATAAAAACTCGCCGGGAGTCAGGGGTTGGGGAGGGTTGGTGAAGGGACTCATGACGCATCTCCTGGCTTTTGGTTACAGGCAGGGGACTCCTGTAGGTTCCTAGTCTACCCAGCTCGAAGCACTTGCCCAGAGGACAGGAGTCTGGCAGAAGCTGCCCATCCTCGTTTTCGATAACCAGTGGCTCTCTATCAAAGGCGGGGGAGCCTGTAGGTTACCACCCAACAGGAGAAACGGAAGCTCTGTTCGCTGAAGGTCAAAACCTATGGGCGGTACAAGATTCGAACTTGTGACCCCTTCCGTGTGAAGGAAGTGCGCTACCACTGTGCTAACCGCCCTTACGTTCCACTCTAGCAACTGCTAGAGCTGGACTACTATCTTACACGATCGCACCGCCGCTGCACAGCCGGTTGGCTTGAGAAGTTGAGCTGGAGGTTTGACTCCGGCTGGAGATGGCCGGGATCCCGCTTGGGGGCTACAGTGAGGGACAGAGGCTGGGGGCACTATGGCCTACTTACCGACCGAAGAGGCAATTGCTCTGCTTATCGATTTGGCAGAACGGGGCGAGATTAACCCGTGGGATGTGCAGGTTATCGACGTCATCGATCGGTTTTTAGCCCGTATGGCTCCTGCTGCCAACAGTCATGACCTGTCGGAGTCGGGACAGGCTTTTCTCTATGCCGCTATGTTGGTCTATCTCAAGGCGATGGCGCTGTCAGAGCCGGAAGACGAAGAAAGTGAGGAGACCAGCCCGGTGGAGTTGGAGGAGGATCCCTGGCCCAGTTGGTCGTTGGCCCAACTGGATCGCGTGTTGCAGCCCAGGGCCGTACCCCGCCTGAGTCGGACTCGGCCCATCACCCTCAAAGAACTGATCGGCCACCTGCAGGAGCTGGAGACCTTGCTGGAACAGCGCTTTGAGCCTGCCTCAAGGCCCCTGGCTCAACGGGTTTCTCGCAAGCAACCGCTATCAGCGATCGCTCAGTTGGCCCACCCAGAAAACCTCGTAGAGACCACTGCCGAGCTGGAATCCCTGCTTGCCCAACTTTGGCAACAGGGTATCGCCCAAATCAGCTTTGACGACCTGCAGCAATACTTTTGCCAAGAAAGCTCTATGAAAGGGAGTGGCGGGGCTTCTCACCCGATTCAGGTGTTCTGGTCGCTATTGCTCATGGCTTCTCGCTCGCAGGTGGAGCTTTACCAGGAGGAGTTCTACGGCCCCTTGACCATTCGTCCCTGCTCCAGGGAATCCCTGGTAGAATAGCTTCTACCCTGGGATCCCTTCCTGACTGCTTTCCATGAAGACTGCGGCTCAGTCGTGGTTGCCCTCCCGCTGACCCTCCACATCGCTCCGAGCCCGATCCGCCCGCTTGAGGTCTTCTCCGTTCAAGCGTAGGGGTAGCAAAGACTCCGCTTCGCTGTCACGGACGGCAGAGGTTTCCCGATCCAGGTAGTATTCTTCAAGGCGCTCGCTGCCGGGATGCTCTTCGCTGAGGGGCTCTGTGGCGCGAGGCGAAGGTGGGGAATGCAGTAACTCAGCAGGAGGACAATCCTCGGAAATAAGCAAATCCGAGGTGCTGAGCACCCCTTTCGGGATGGAGGAAAGGCGCTGGGCAACAGCTCCGATGCTCTCCAAACGAATCATCTCCTCCCAGGAGCAAATCTCCTCTTCGTCTTCCGTTTCGTAGCGAACCAGGATGGTATCCCCTTCGATATCGAGGATCTTGGCTCGTTCCAGCCAGCGTCCCTGATCGCGCAGGTAGATCCACACATCCTTGCCTTCGCGGCTGAGTTGATAGATCCTACGATGAAGCACGGTCCCCTCCTGAGATGAAAGATCCGGGCGAACTGTTGTGGGGGTTACCCAGTTCATCCTTCCATCTTAGCGGCTGGATCCCCCCGCTGTATGCTTTTCGTGCGGCGGGATGGAGCCTTTAATCTGGTCTTAATCTGGAAGGGATCCGGAAAGGCCGTCTCTCCATGCCCCAAGCCGTTTCAGAGTACCCAATAGTGAACATAGATACGGAAAACCATGCGCATTGCCATTGTCGGGTTGGGGTTGATCGGCGGATCCCTGGCCCTCAAACTTAGCAAAGAAGGTTACCCCGTCTGGGGGATCAGCCGCAATCGGGCCACCTGTCAGGAGGTGCTGGAACGGGGAGCGCTGCAGGGCTGTGGAACCGATTTGGCCCAGTTGGCTGATTTCGATCCCCAGGTGGTGGTGATCTGTACCCCCCTGGAGCAGGTATTGGTCACGCTAGCGGCCTTGGTACCCCATCTATCGCCGCAGACGGTGGTGAGCGATGTTGGCTCGGTGAAGCAACCGATTGTTGCTCCAGCAACGGAGTTGTGGCCGCTGTTTGTTGGAGGTCACCCGATGGCCGGCAAGACGTTGCAGGGCATCCAGGCGGCAGAAGCCAGCTTGTTTCTGGGGCGGCCCTATGTACTCACTCCTCTCCCCCAGACGCAGCCGCAGGCGGTCGAGGCGATGAAAGAACTGGTGACAGCGGTTGGCGCAGAAGTTGTCCTGGCCGATCCGGAACGCCACGACCAGGCGGTGGCCTGGATCAGCCATTTGCCGGTCATGATCAGCGCCGCTTTGATTGCTGCTGTCGGCCAAGAGGAGGATCCCGACATTCTGGAATTGGCCCGCACCCTGGCCAGCAGCGGGTTCCGAGATACCAGTCGTGTCGGTGGCGGGATCCCGCAGTTGGGCCTAGAGATGGCCCGTCACAACCAGCAGGCGCTCCTGGCTGCCCTGCGCGGCTATCAAGTCCAGTTGGGGAAAATAGAGCGGCTGATCGAGGGCGAACGGTGGGAGGAGCTGCTACAGGTGCTGCAACGAACCCGGCAAGAATGGCAACAGTTCCGGGTCAATCAGACACCGTCCTAAGCGGCTACCTGTAGCTGCTGTAGAGGATCCCTGGCTCGACTTTGCCACTGCTCATTGGTGCCTTATTTTCCTTCGCAGAGATTTCTAGGGTAGGAAACATACTAGAGTAGGTGGACTAGCGATCAAGGCCTGTGAGCACCCTCCTTGCTGAAGATGACATCCTTTACCGCCAACATGTGCACAGTCTGCTGATGCAGCATCTGCCGCAGTTTGGCCCGGTGTACATGGCCTCCAACGGCAGAGAGGCATTGGAGCTCTACCGTCAGCACCGTCCCAACTTTCTTTTGTTAGACATCCGCATGCCCGAGATGAGCGGGATCGAGGTGGCTCGACAGGTTTGGTCGGAGCAACCCAGTACGCGCATCATTTTTTGGTCCCACTTTGCCGATGAGGTCTATGTGCGGGAGCTGCACAAGATCGTGCCGCCGCAAACCGTCTATGGCTATCTCCTGAAGAATTGCACCGACGAAAAATTGGTCAGTGCCATCCAGGCCGTGGTGCAGGATGAGCAATGTGTGATCGATCGAGAGGTGCGAGGGGTCGATTCCCGTTCGCAAAACAAAATTACCGGCCTCAGCGATGCTGAGTACGAGGTGTTGATCGATATTGCCCTCGGCCTCACCGATCAAGCCATTGCCGCACGGCGGTTTTTGTCGCGGCGAGGGGTGACCAATCGTCTGCGCAATCTCTACGACAAGCTTGAGGTGAGCAACGACCAAATTGAGAGCGAGGAGTGGGGCACAACTTTTAGCTTGCGGGCCCGCGCCATTCGCCTTGCCTTCAAGCGGGGTCTGATCAACGCCCAACTCCTGGATGAGGAGGAGGTGCACTTGGATCACTGGCTTAGCCGCTACCGCTTAGAGCCTTTGGATTAGTATCCAACCGGATAAAAAAAAGGAGGGGCTTGCTCGGATGCCTCCAGAGGCTTGGCTTTGTTTTGCCCCTGCCCAGAAGCTGTGCTGGGGAGGGCAATTGGCACCTCGATCATCCGCTCCGGTACCAGAGGCACCATGTCGGAGCGGTCGGCGATCTCCCGCAAGGAATTGGCGATGGACTCTTGGGTGAGGAGAAACTGTCGTTCGTTGCGCTGCATCTGCTGCCACACTCGGTAGCGCTGGCTCCACCGGCTTTGGGTATGCACCGTCCAACTGTACACACTCAGCACCGACAATCCCGAGACGAGGGCCATGCCGGTGGAGATCTGCTTCCACCAGATCAGGTGCTCTCTCCAGGCGGGATCCCGGCTAGGGGGATAGGCTGATTTCGAGGGTTGGGGGCGACTGGTTCTGACTTTGCCGGCGGGGAGGGGCGGAGTAGTCCTTGGATGGGGACGAGGGGCCAAGGTCGCGGTTTTGCGCTGGACAGGGAGAGAACTGCGGCCAGGGCCCGCATTCAAAGTCTGGCTGACCATAGAGTTTGCACCTCACACACCAAGAAATTGCTGCCAACTGGGCCTCACTTTATCCGATCCCTACGCACCTCAGAGGGCCTCCAGGGGGCAGGGCGGCAACTTAGCTGCTGCGGGCAGCCACTCGCAGTTTGGCAGAGCGGGCGCGGGGATTGCGTTGCTGCTCCAGCTCGGAAGGGCCCAGAGGTTTGGGGGTGAGCACCTGCCAGCGGGGATCCCGGCGAAAGGCCCATTTCACTAGGCGATCTTCCAGGCTGTGGAAGCTGATTACAGCCAATCTGCCGCCGGGTTTTAGCCAATTGGGAGCCTGCGCCAGCAGGGTTTCTAGGGCCTCCAGCTCTCGGTTGACGGCAATGCGCAGGGCCTGGAAGACTCGCGTGGCTGGATGGATGCGACCTCGCCGCGCTGCCGGCGGCACTGCCTGCCAGACCACCTGAGCCAGTTGGGTGGTGGTGAAAAGGGGGCGGGATCGTTCGATGTGGTGGGCAATGCGGCGGGCAAAGCGCTCCTCGCCATAGCGGACAAAGATGTCAATCAAGTCTTCGACTGGCCGGCAATTGACCCAATCGGCGGCCGTTTCCTGACTGGCGGTGGGATCCATGCGCATATCCAGCGGCCCCTCAGCGCGAAAGCTAAAGCCCCGCTCGGGGCAGTCCAGTTGGGGCGAGCTCACTCCGAGGTCGGCCACGATGCCATCGAAAGGGATCCCCTGCCCTTGTTCATCCCGGAAGCCGTGCCGCTGCAGATCAAAATCAGCGAAGTTGAGGTGCCAAAGCTGGATGCGCTCCTGGGGGATCCCTGCTGCGGCCAGACGCGCCTGGGCTGCCTCCAGAGCCGTCGGATCCCGATCCAGCCCCACCACGCGCTCTGCCCCCTTCTGCAGCAGCGCCAAACTATGTCCACCGCCACCTAACGTCACGTCCAAAAAGGTGCCACCCTGCTGAGGGTGCAGGTAGACCACCACTGCCTCCGTCAAAACAGACTCGTGGTGGTACAGAAGCATTTCCCCAAGCTGAGCTCTTGCCAAGTCCATAGGTGCAGGGGGTGGCTTTGATTCTTTCCCCGCTCAACGGGCCAGCTTTACCCATTGCAGGATCGGTAGGAAACTCTAGTACCATCAAACGCTAGCATTCACAACATAAGGGCCTGCAAAAAAAGGCCGAGGCCAGGCCCCGACCAAGGAATCCATGTTGTTAAGCTCATCCTCGGGGATAGGGTCGGCTGCCGTCAAAAGACGGGCTGTCTTCCAGTAGGTCAGGATCCTCTGGGTGCAAGGCCGACCGCCGGCAAGAGCAGGGCAGGTTTCAGCTTAACGTATGATTAAGAGGGCTTTTGTCTTTGTCTGTTGTCACGGCTGCTGTGCTGACCACTGCTTCTTCTGCCGACATCCTGACGCTCTCGCCCGCCCGCGGCCTGCGCGGTCAAGTGAGCATTCCCGGCGATAAGTCCATTTCCCACCGCGCCCTAATGCTGGGATCCCTGGCGGAAGGGGAAACCGTCATTCACGGGCTGCTGCTGGGGGAGGATCCCTGCAGTACGGCAGCCTGTTTTCGGGCCTTGGGGGCCGATATCCCAGAGCTCAACAGCGAGTGCGTCCGCATTCAAGGGGTGGGCTTGGATCGCCTGCAGGAGCCGGCAGATGTCTTAGACGCCGGCAATTCTGGCACCACCCTGCGCCTGATGCTAGGGATCCTGGCCGGCCAGGCGGGTCGCTTTTTTGCTGTTACTGGGGATCGGTCCCTGCGCTCGCGGCCTATGGGACGGGTGGTGGAGCCGCTGCGGCAGATGGGAGCGAACATCTGGGGGCGGGCGGGGGGCACCTTGGCGCCCTTGGCGGTGCAGGGGGGATCCCTGAGGGGGATCCATTACCACTCGCCGGTGGCCTCGGCCCAGGTAAAATCCTGTCTGTTGCTGGCGGGCCTGCTGGCGGAAGGCACCACGCAAGTTACAGAGCCGGCCCTTTCCCGCGACCACTCGGAGCGGATGCTACGGGCCTTTGGTGCCGAGATCCACGTGGATACGGCGGCGAAAACCGTGGCTGTGGTGGGAGGATCCCGCCTGGTGGGCCAGACAGTGCAGGTGCCAGGGGACATCAGCTCGGCGGCTTTCTGGCTGGTGGCCGCCTCGATTGTGCCGGAGAGCGAATTGCTGCTGCGGGACGTGGGCCTCAATCCCACCCGCACCGGCGTGCTGCAGGCGTTGCAGGAGATGGGGGCCGATATTTCCATTGAAAACCGCCGGGAAGTTGCAGGTGAACCCCTGGGGGATCTGCGGGTCCGCTCGGCTCGCCTGCGGGGCTGCAGCATTGGTGGCGATCTCATTCCCACGCTAATCGACGAGATCCCGGTTTTGGCGGTGGCGGCAGCCTTTGCCGAGGGGACTACGGTCATTCGCGATGCAGCGGAATTGCGGGTCAAAGAGAGCGACCGCTTGGCGGCCATCGCCCAGGAACTCAGCCGGATGGGAGCCCAGGTCACCGAATATCCCGACGGCCTGGAAATCCAAGGGGGGATCCCTCTGCAGGGGGCCGAAGTGGACAGCCATGAGGATCACCGCATCGCCATGAGCTTGATGGTGGCTGCCCTAGCCGCCCAGGGATCCACCACCCTTCGAGGGGCTGACTGTGCCCGCATCTCCTACCCCGACTTCATCCCCACCCTGCAGCGGCTGATCAACCCTTCGTCCGTGTCCTAGCCAGCCCAGCACCAACCTTTGCCGATGTCAGACCAGCCCATCGCCATCGAACACCTCTGCTTCCGGGTTCCTCCCGGTGGCCAGAGGGCTTTTGTTCTGCAAGACGAGCAGGTCTGGGGGCCCGCCCTGCACCAACAGCCGGGCTTTTTGGGCAAAGAGGTCTGGCTTGACGCCGAGGATCCCGAACTTGTTCACCTCATCATTCGCTGGGCCAGCCGTGCTGCCTGGAAAGCCTTCCCCTCGGAGCAGGCAGAAGCTTTGGATCGGCAGATGCGGCCTTTTTATGTGCGCCTAGAGCAGGCCAGAGAATACCAGCTCTGGCAGCCCGACCTATTGGGAGAGGGACAAGCCTGATTAGGGGATCCCTTGGGTCTCAAAGCCCACCTCGGCAGCCGTTGAGTCGGCCCTAGCGGATGCCGCCGCCCGCTCTTGTTCCACCAACTCCCGCAGGCTGGGCATGGCCACCGCCAGAGCCCCTTCGCGCCGTTGCAGCCCGACCTCAAAAGTTTCCGGAGTCACGATCCCACCGGAGATGAGCATCTTAAAAGCATCCTCCACCGGCATGAACACCTCCACCACCTGGTCTTCCGGCACAATGGCGTACCAGCCAGTGGTTGGGTTGGGCGTGGTGGGCACGAACAGGCTGAGGGAGCGCTGCGGTCCATCCGGTCGAATGGGAGTTTGAATGACGCCCGTTACAAAAGCTAATGCCCAAACCCCAGGCCGAGGATATTCCACCAGCACCACCCGTCGAAAGCGTTGGTTGTTAGGGGCAAATAAAACGCTGACCAATTGCTTCAGGGTTTTGTAGACCAGCCCCGCTATCGGGATTGCATGGAGCAACTGCTCGCTCAGGTTGAGCAGCCACTGGCCGACAATGTTGCGGGCCATGAAGCCGATCAGCAGGATGAACACAACCGGTGTCAACAAGCCCACCGCCAGATCGATGAGGTTGATCAAAATGGGGTGCAGCCCCTGGATGGGATTAAACTGCTTGGGAATGCTGGTCAAAAAGCCGATGCTCCAGGTGGCCACCTCCACCGTCAGCCAAATCGTAGTTGCCAGAGGGATCACCACCAGCAACCCCGCCACGAAATAGTTCTTAAGATGCTGTTTCCATTGAGAAACCATGGTGAGGTCGTTCCATCAAGTCGTTAATGAGTGGACGCACCGAGCCGACGTAAGTGAGACTTGCAGATGGCAATCATCATACCTGCCTTCTGCCTTGCCCTCATGGGGGGCAGCCACAACCTGCTCGGACAAAAAACGGGCTGCCAAAAAGCGCGGAGCCCCAAACTTTCATGAGGCCGATAATGCTATCTTAGGTCAGTGTGAAACTTTGTAAAGGCAGGGATCCCGCCCGGAGGCGTTGTGGCCAAGCCCTGGGATAGTTCTGCCGAATGTCGTGTGGGAGGCCCCATGTCAGAGTCCGATTGGTTAGAGCACACCTGTCAGGTGGAGGTGCCGGTTCCCATCGAGCAGGTGTGGGAGCTGTGGGCCAACCTTGCCCTCATGCCGCGCTGGATGAAGTGGATCCGCTCAGTGGAATTGCTGGATCACGAGCTATCGCGGTGGACACTGGACACGCGCGGCTTTACCTTCAGTTGGATCTCCCGCACCCATACGGTGGTGAAGCATCAGCACATTGGCTGGCAATCGGTAGAAGGGCTTCCCAATCGGGGGGCGCTGCGGTTTTACGATCGCAAGGGCAGTACTATTGTCAAGCTGTCGGTGGCCTACAAGATCCCGGGACTCCTCGGCAAAATCTTGGACAGCCTGTTTGTGGGCAAAGTGGTGGAGAGTACCATTCAAGCCGACCTGGAGCGCTTCAAAGCCTATGCTTTGGAGCAGGCGGCGCGGGCCGCCGACAATGCCTCCACTGGCTAGCCTCGATCTTGCTGCAGTTTTCTGCTGCCCAGTCAACCGTTGCTAACCTTCCCTGTTGCCCAAGGTCTGCTTCATGTCCGATCCCTCCCTCGAGTCTGTCGTCGTTCTCTCTCATCAGCCGGTGGACAACCGCAACATTCGCTTCTCCCTGAAGCGAGACGATCTGGATCTGGATCAACTCCTAGTGTTGTTGAACCGCAACGCCTTTTGGGCCCAGAATCGCCGGCGGGAAGAGATGGAACGGGCCATCGCCCACAGCCACCCGGTGGTCAGCGTCTGGGACGGGGAGCGCCTCATTGGCTTTGGTCGCGCTACCTCTGACGGGGTTTACCGGGCTGTCCTCTGGGACATTGTGGTTGATCACGAGTATCGACGGCAGGGCATTGGGCGCAAGCTGGTGGAAACCCTGATCAGCCATCCCCACCTGCAGTCGGTGGAGCGCATCTACCTGTTTACCACCCATCAGCGTGGCTTTTACGAGCAGATCGGCTTTGTGGAAAACCCCAGCACCACTTTAGTTTTGTACGGTCGCTCGCCGGAGCTCTTGCTGACCCCTGCCGAACAGGCGCAGGCTTGAAAGGGGATCCCCGGGGCAAGGGGGAGGCGTGGGTGAGTGTATCTTGAACAACAGTGGGTTAGCTCGGCCTTGAGGAGAGGACGCGCTAGCCTAAAGCAAAAAGGGTGAGAGGGTGTACCTATGGCCAATCGCCTTGCCACGTGTTCCAGTCTTTACCTGCGCAAGCACGCCGAGAACCCGGTGGATTGGTGGCCTTGGATCCCGGAAGCTCTGGAGAAAGCCCGGGCTGAGGACAAGCCGATTTTTCTGTCCATCGGCTATTCCAGTTGCCATTGGTGCACCGTCATGGAGGGGGAGGCTTTTTCCAACCCGGAGATCGCCGCCTTCCTCAATGCCCATTTTTTGCCCATCAAGGTGGATCGCGAGGAGCGGCCTGATCTAGACAGCATCTACATGCAGGCGCTGCAGCTCATGAGTGGGCAGGGGGGGTGGCCCCTCAATGTCTTCCTCACGCCCGAGGACCTGGTGCCGTTCTATGCGGGCACCTATTTTCCGGTGGAGCCCCGCTTTGGCCGCCCGGGGTTTCTGACCGTACTGCAGCGCATCCTCCAGTTTTACCGCCAGGAAAAAGACAAAATCGAGACCATGAAGGGCCAAATCTTGGCGGCCCTGACCACCCTCAGTGACCTGGTGCCGGAAGACCATATTCCCCCTGATCTGTTGCGCTCCGGGATCCCCAAAATCCAACCTTTGCTGAGCAACGCCGGAGCGGTGCAGCAGTTCCCCATGATGCCCTACGCCCAGTTGGTGTTGCGCTCAGCTCGCTTCGACCCACCGGAAGGGATCCCTGGCTCGCCAACGGCGCTGGAACGGGCCAAGGAGCGAGGGATGGCCTTGGTGTTGGGAGGGATCTTCGACCATGTGGCCGGCGGGTTTCACCGCTACACCGTGGATCCCACCTGGACGGTGCCCCACTTTGAAAAAATGCTCTACGACAACGGGCAGATCTTGGAGTTTCTCTCTGAGCTGTGGGCCCACGGGATCCAGGATCCAGCTATCGAGCGGGCGGTGCGCCTGACGGTGGAATGGGTGGCGCGGGAGATGACTGCCCCTGCCGGATATTTCTACGCTGCCCAGGATGCCGACAGCTTTGCCCGGGCGGAGGACGACGAGCCGGAGGAGGGCGAGTTCTACGTTTGGCGCTGGCAGGAGCTGCAGGATCTGCTGGATGAAGCAACCTTCCGCGCCCTGCAGCAGGCTTTTTTCTTGTCGCCCAATTTCCCCGACCGGCCCGGCTGCATCGTCTTGCAGCGCAAACAGGGGGGGGAACTGCCGCCGGAAGTAGAGACCGCCTTGACCACCCATCTGTTTCAAGCCCGCTACGGCTCCACAGAGCGGAGAACTCCCTTCCCACCTGCGGTAGATGCCCGCTCGGCCCGCCAGCAATCCTGGCCAGGACGCATTCCGCCCGTCACTGATACCAAGATGATCGTCTCCTGGAACGGCCTGATGATCTCCGGTCTGGCACGGGCCTACCAGGTGTTTGGCGACGAGGATTATCTGCAGTTGGCCCTGCGGGCTGCCCAATTCATCCTCAGCCAGCAGCGCCACCCCCAGACGGGATCCCTGCTGCGGTTGAACTACGATGGCACAGCCCAGGTACCTGCCCAATCGGAAGATTACGCCCTGCTGATCAAGGCCCTGTTGGATCTGCACCAGACCTGCCTGCCGCTGGGGGGGGATCCCAGCTCCCAGGACTGGCTGGAGGCCGCCATTCGGCTGCAGCAGGAGATGGACACACGACTGTGGGATGAGGCCAGAGGGGGGTACTTTGTCAGCGACGCCCAAAGCGCCCCTGAACTGTTGGTGCGGGAGAAAGAATTTCAGGACAACGCCACGCCCGCGGCCAATGGGGTGGCTATCGCCAACCTGGTGCGCCTGGCTGCCATCACCGGAGATCTGGACTACTTGGAGCGGGCAGAGCAGGCCCTGAAAACCTTTGCCCATGTCATGAGCACCCAGCCGCGCACCTGCCCCAGCCTCTTTGCCGGCTTGGATTGGTACAGCAACTGGGTGAAAGCAACCCTAGAGGCCGAGCACATTGCTGCGCTGCAGCAGCGCTCTTGGCCCACCACTGTCTTCGCCCTGCCCACGGAAGCGGAGCCGCTGCCAGAAGGGGCGCTAGGCTTGGTGTGCTGGGGCAGCAAGTGTCTGGCTCCGGCCAGCTCGCTGGAACAAATCCAGTCCCAGATTAGCAAGGGCCAGAACCGGGCCTACTGACAGCGGTTCAGCCTTCTCCAGAACAAGCCGGGATCCCTTCTGCTCTACCCAAGCCGCTACGGCTTAGCTCTGGTTCTCCACCCCAAAAAACTCGATGCGGTAGCTCTGGATGCGGGTGCCGGTTTGCCGCTCCACCTGGGCCAGCAGCTCCGGCGGCAGCTCCACATCCACGTCCAGAATGCGGTTGCTGTCCAGGCAGTTGACATGGCTGTGAGGATGGGTACGATTGCCGTAGCGGCGCCCATCGGCGCGATCCAGGCACTCGATAATGTTGTGGCTGGCCAGGGCCTCCAGATTTTGATAGACGGATGTGTGGCCAATGGGCTTGCCCTGCCGATTGAGGCGATCGTAGATCTCTCGAGCGGAAAGGTGCTCGCCGCATTGCCACAGCAGTTCCAAAATATAACGACGCTGCCGGCTAAGGCGCAGATTGCACTCCCGGCATCGCTCCAAAGCAGCTTCCAAAGAGTCTACAGGGCGAGGCATGGGCAAACCTCAAGTCATACCGAGTCTGAGATAGCCAGTTGCTCATTTGTACTAGTCTAACATTTGCAAGTCGAAGTTTCTGAAGATTTGTTGCAAAATCTCCGCTGGCATAGACCTCTCCAAGCAGTGTGCAGAAGAAGTGGGGTCAATTATTGACGATATCCCTTCTACAATACCGCTGGGGTGTTGAGGAGAAGCAGGATGCGGCGGCGCCAAATGATCTTGGGCTTGTTGGGACTAGCCGGCAGCAGTGGATTGGTGGGGGCCTATTGGGCCAGTCGGCAGCGTCCTACTTCGGTACCTCTGTCCGCAGTGGTGGGAGGGGCGGCGCCCCCTACCCCTCGACCTACGCCCACGGTTGTCCCCCATCCAGAAGCTCCCCAGGGCCTTTACATCCCAGCCCGCCGCGACCTCCGCCTAATGGTGCTCAGCGACCTAAACGGCATCTACGGCTCGGTGGACTACGACCCAGAGGTGGATCGGGCTATCCGCCTCATCCCCTACTTCCAGCCGGATATCGTCTTGGGCGGAGGGGACATGGTGGCCGGGCAAGATCCCCGCCTCTCGGAGGAGCGCATCCGTGCCATGTGGGCAGCCTTCGACCGGCATGTGGCCGGCCCGCTTCGTGCTGCCAAACTGCCCTACGGCTTCACGCTGGGCAACCACGATGCGTCCTGTGCCCGCACCACGCGGGGCGGTTTTCTCTTCCAAAAAGAACGGGATCTGGCCCGCGAGTTTTGGAACGACCCGGCCCACGATCCCGGTTTGAACTTTGTGGATCGAGGCGACTTTCCCTTTTATTACACCTTCGAAAAAGACGGGGTGTTTTACCTAGTCTGGGACGCCACCTGCAACTACATCCCGCCGGAACAGATGGCCTGGGCGGAAGCAGCACTGGCCAGTGAACGAGCCCAGAAGGCCAAGTTGCGCATCGTCATCGGCCACCTGCCGCTTTACGCCATCACCGTCGGGCGTGACGATCCGGGAGAAGTGCTGCTAGAGGCAGACGCCAAACGGGCCCTGCTGGAGAAATATCGCGTCCACACTTACATCAGCGGCCACCACCACGGTTACTATCCCGGCCACAAGGGACAACTGCAACTGCTCCATTGCGGCATTCTTGGCGCCGGCCCCCGCCCCCTCCTGAATAGCCCCCTGCCTCCCCGCAAGACTCTCACCCTCATCGATGTGGACTTCGACACTCCGGAGGTTACCTACTACACCACCTACCACATGCGGGATCTGAGCGTGATCGACCAAGCCGAGCTGCCCCGCTTCATCACCGGCCACAACGGCCTGGTGCTGCGCCGCGATGTTAACTGGGACAACCTCACCCCCGAAGAAATCGCCACCTGCCGCGCCCGCATCGGATCCCTGTGCCACGATTGACCGGAAAAAAGTGGTGCAGGCCCCAGCATTTATGCCCGGGGATAAGCTACTTAACGTAAGGTGCGGAATTCCCCACGGTCTATACGGTGGGGATGGATAGCACCC
>NZ_JANSJA010000087.1:0-37088 GCF_047462335.1 Synechococcus sp. H60.1 | reverse complement strand
TCCTCATTGGTTTCAGCCGGGCCTACTTGGGGTTGAATTGGCCCAGCGATCTGCTGGCGGGATATAGCCTGGGGGCTTTGTGGTTAATTTTTTGCATCACCCTTCTGCGGATTCAGTGGATGCGCCAGACGGATAGCCGCGGCCAAGCAAGGTAGTGCATAGGTGCAGAATCCTGAGGTTGCGATACACTAACCAGATACGGCCCTTTGTCCGTTAGTTGCAGCACCCGGATCCCTAGCCAAAAGCTTTTGGGATGGGTCGGTGGATCCCGGAAAAGGGCTGTTATCTCTTGTATCTCAGCACCCTAAATATCCTATGACTGCTACTTTTGCTCACACACCCTTGGCGCAAACCCTTCTGACCCGTCCTTCCTGGGTTCGGGATTTAATGCTGGTGTTGGGGGGAAGTTTGTTGGTAGCGGCACTGGCGCAGGTGCGGATCCCTTTGCCCTTTACCCCAGTACCCATCACCGGACAAACCTTCGGCGTGATGCTGGTGGGGGCAGGCTTTGGGGCAAGGCTGGGCTTTCTTGCCTTGCTGCTGTACCTGCTGGAGGGGCTTTTGGGGTTGCCCTTCTTCAACGGCGGCGGCTCTGGGCTCAGCCACTTAACCGGAGCGACAGGGGGCTACTTGCTGGCCTTTCCCCTGGCTGCAGGGCTGATGGGCTGGTTTGTGGAGCGCTGGGGGGTGGATCGCAGCCCTTGGAAGATGGCAGCGGCCATGCTCTCCTGCTCGGTTTTGATCTACGTCTTGGGAGCCACCTGGCTGGGGGTATGGCTGAACGAGAATGTCGGGCCCACTTCCGTCTTGGCCGTGCTCACCAAAGGCGTGTTCCCCTTTATCCCCGGCGATCTGCTGAAGTGTGTGCTGGCAGCAGCCCTGCTGCCCACCACTTGGCGCTGGCTGGGGCGGGAGAAGCCGACAGCGGATCCCAAGTCGCCCTCAAGCTAGGGCTTGCCCAACAGCAGCCTGATGGTGTAGGGCCAGCCTCCCGAAAATCTAAAAAAAAAATGATATCTACCGCAGTTTGGCCTTTTTTCTGAGATCCTAGGGACTGTGATCAAAACGGTGTTCAAAGCAACAGATTCAATGGAGCGCTTCTCTATATCGCTCTAGGGTTTTATAAGTCGCTGACTGGTCGCGACAAGCCCCTTTATGGGGCTTTTTTTATCGGCTTCACAAAAAAGGTGAGATGAGGCCGACCCTGACTTGCTATAGTCAATTTAGCTTGATCGGCGGGAAACCCCGCACTGTATTGGTAAATTGTGTTGACTCAAGAGCCAATTCAGTTTCGGGATGAAAGCCGTTTGTGCTTCAATTGAGGAGAACAAGTTAAATCGCTGGAAAGTTTCCCTGACTGGTTCCCGCCATGGGTCGCACGGTGGCAGCATGCTGAGACCTCTGTACAAACAAGTCTATGAAGCGTGAAGCCTGTACTCTATCGGTGCGCGCAGCGGGGCCTAAGCCATGTTGTGTTGACTCAACGAATAGGCGGGTGGGGTTTTTAGTAGCCCTGAAGCTCGCTCACAAGAACTCCGTCCCGCCAACGCAAGTGGCAGCGTTAAAATCTGCATCCCCTTCCCAACCACAGGCCGGGTTCACACAACGAAAACGCTTCCCTTCCCGCTGGCCAAGCCACAGGCAGCGGTGACAGGTCTGCAAGTGTAGGCAGGCGGAACCGCCACAACCTTGACCTCTGCTCTTGCTGCCTTGTAGTGCAAAAACTGCCTTAGCTGGTGGAACGCCCAACTGTTCAACCGCTAAAGTTGCGAGAGCAGCTTTCCTTCCCGCACTAGAGTGCGGGGCCTCCAGCTTTACCTTCTGTGAGGTCTTCCATTCAAGCCATAGGCTAGGGGTCGGCAGAACAAAGTCTGGAGCCTGCCCCAACTCCACGTTGCCACCTTGCCGTCACACCCTAACCCTCTCTTCCCAAGGAGGAAAGCCGGGATTGCCTACAGAGATAGGCCCAGCTTCAGGCCCAGCACAGCATGGGCGAAGAGCACGCAGAGGATGAGGCTGCCCAAGTAAGCATGGGTGGTGCGCAGGGCCTCGCGGTTGCCCCCAAAGCCACTTAGGGACAGGGCACCATTGGCTGCCAACAGCAGCAACACCAGGGATCCCGTCCAAAAATGGGGGCTGCTCAGCAGGGGCTGGCCCTGCATGACTAAGGAGAGAAGGCCGCCAGTGTAGCCCAGGGCAATGAAGGTGGCCATCCAGGGGGCCAATTTGCGGTGATCCAAGAGCGGCTTTTGGGCCGATTCCGGCAGGGATCCCTCGGCTGCCAGGCGCAAGACCCGCCCCCGCCAACCGGTCAGGCCGACGAAGCTGCCCATGACCACCACCACAATGCCCATCATCAGAGGATGTCCCCATTGCACAATGGGCTGGGGCAGGTTGAAGCCGGCAAAAAACTGGGCCACCGGCTGCAAGGCAGCCGTCAACCCATCCGAAGCTGCCGACAGATTGGGCAGAGCCACACACAGCATAGGGATCCCTCCACCTTTGGAACAACTACAACTTTTTAACCAGTCTCCTTAACAAATCTACAACAAACCCACCTTCGATGACAGATGCCGGTGGAAAGCTTCAGGGGATGCAGCCGCAACGGTAAAATATCTAGCGGTGAAGCTGTGGTCGGCCACAGCTCCTCGGCTACCGCCTGCTAACGAGCAAAACGGAGTTATTCACATGGCCAAGTTGTTGTTGGGGGATCAATCCTTTGAAGTCGAGCTGCTGATGGATGTGCCCACCAATTGGCCTGGAATTAAAGTCATGTCCAAGGGAGCTAAGCTGGATATCCCAGCAGGAACAGTGGTGAGGGTGGAGTCAGAAGATGACCATGTAACCGGCTCCTACAAGGTGGTTTATCGTTTGGCTCCCGCCTATCCCCGCAGTTGGCGGCTGCTTTTGGAGCGGGAGAGTGCGGCTCCTGCACCTCAGGCGGAAGCGGCCCCAGCCGCTCAGGTTGCCCCCTCGGCGGCCTCGTCCCTACCCAACAGCGACAAGATTTTCACCCTCAAAGTGTCCGGTTTGGTGGGAGGGGGCGTGCGCAAGAGCGTTGTCGAGTACAAAGTGCCCTTCAGCCGGCTCTCCCAAGAAGTGAAGCGCATTACCCAAAGGGGGGGCAAGATCGTCAGCATTACAGAGTCCAATCTGTTGAGCAACCTCGACTGACTTGCCTGGAAAGCTTCTGGGCGGTGGCTCTGCCGCTACTCCTGTGGGCTGGGGTACTACCTGGGCGAGGAAAGGGATCCCTGGCTGTTTTTGAGGAAACCACTGGCAAGGGCTTCCCCATCCCCAACCAGGAGATGGGGTGGTAGGCTGACGTTGGTTTTGCCGGTGAGGAGAAGGACATGACGTCTCGACAGCCGCTGCCGCGCCGGGGCGGCCATCCAGTCCCTAGGACAAAAAGGGGATCCCCCTTCCCGGGCCGAAGTCTTTCTGGGCAGCGACCGCCAACCCAGTTGCGCTTCCGGCTGCTCCGCTTCTTGGCTTTGTTGGTTACAGTGCTGGGGTTTGGGACGGGAGCCCTGGTGGCCTGGGCAACTGCTCATCCCGACTGGGCCAGCCGCCTGCCGGCGCTCTTGCCGCCTCTGGCCGAGATCCCTGCCCCCCGCGCCCAGGCCAAGGCCGCCCAACAGCGCCCGCCCCTCCCCCAAGAGCCGCAACTGCAGCGGGATCCTTTTGCGTTGGCTCCCTTGGCCAGTCTCTCCTACGTGCCGGCCATCATGTACCACGACGTGGTGGCTGGCCGCAAACAAGTCTGGTTTGACACCACGGTAGCCGAGCTGCGGCAGCACTTTGAGGCCATCAAGCAGGCGGGGCTGACTCCCATCCGCATCGACCAGCTCTACAAACACCTACGGGACGGGGATCCCTTGCCGGAAAAGGCCATTTTGCTGACTTTTGACGACGCCTACCTTGGGCTTTACGAAAACGCCTACCCCCTCTTGAAGGAGTACAACTACCCCGCCACCTACTTTGTTCAGACCGGCTTTGTCGGCGTGCCTACGGACAAAGATCACTTCACTTGGGATCAGATGCGGGAGATGGATGCCAGCGGGCTGATTGACTTTGCCGCCCACACCGTCAACCATCCTCCCGACCTGCGGCTGCTGGACGACACCCGCCTGCGGCGAGAGGTGGTTGACTGCAAGAGCAAGCTGGAGCAGGAGTTGGGCCACCCCATCCACTACTTTGCCTATCCGGAAGGCAACCGGGACGAGCGGGTGAAGCAATACCTGGCGGAGGCGGGTTACCGGATGGCCTTCACGATGGATCCCGGCTTTACGGGACAGTCGCCCAACTTGCTGGAGGTGCGCCGCTTTAACCAGTTTCGCCTCACCGAGGCCATTGTTGGCGCCCGCACCTCTACCCTTGGCCGCAGCCCCGACTACTGGCTGGATGGGACACGGCCCCTGGCTCTAACCGATGAGGTCATCGACGGGGTGAGGATCCTCACCATCCGCGGCGGACGGGCGGCTACGGTGCACGCGGAGCGGCGCTACGAGGTAAGAACCCTGGTCCAGCGCTACCAAGCCGATGCCGGCATTAACGGCAGCTTCTTCTCCATTCCTTGGATTAACTCGGCCAGCAACGTCATGGTGGGGCCAGTGATGGCCGCCAACCACAAGACCTTTATTCCCGGTCGCCCCGAAGATGACAGGGTCATCCGGGGCCGGCCTTTGGTACTCCTAGGCAGGGATCGGCTGCGCTTTGTGCCCTTTGATCCCGACACCATGACCCAGCTCGACAACCTTCGCCAGCTCATGCCGGATGTCACGGACTTGTTTGTGGCGGGCTTGTGGCTGGTCAAGGATGGCCAGGCCCTTTCGCCAGCGGAGATTGACTCGTTTCGCCTCTCCAGCGCCGCCGAGTTCCGCCCCCGCGCCTTTTTTGGCGTAGACAAGCAGGATCAGGTGGTAATCGGGGTTACCAAAACCCACGTCAACGCCGCCATCCTGGCCAGCCTGCTGCCCAAAACCGGGATCCGTGAGGCGGTGCTGCTGGACTCTGGCTTCAGCACCTCACTGGTCTACCAAGGGGAGATCCTCGCCACCGGCCATGCCGGCCCCAACCAGCCCAGCCGCCCTGTCCCCCACGCCATTTTGCTCTACGACCTAACCCGTCTGTGGAGGGAGGATCCCCAGCAGCAGGCAAGCGCCAACTCTCCCGGCAACCGGCTGGAGGGGCTGGTGCAGTTGCTCCCCAGCGGCGACCAGGAAATGGCCAAGGCGCAGCTGGAGAGCATCCTGGCCGGCCAGCGCCTTCTAAGGCGGGGGGAGCGGGGCCCGGCCGTGGTGGCGGTGCAACTGGGCTTAAGCCGTCTGGCCGCTCAGCAGGGACGGCTGGATCTGCTCCCCTCTGGCCCTGATGGCGTATACGGCCAAGAACTGGCCCAGGCTGTGGCAGAGTTGCTGCTGGACGATACTCCCCTGGTGGCGGGAACGGCAACCCCATCCAGCGGGGGGGATGCCATCGATGCTCAACTGCTGCAACGGCTGCTGGAGCGGGTTAATCTCGCCCCAGCCTCTGTGTTGGTGGATACCCGTCTAGAGCGGCCAACTTGGCCTCTGGAGCGCAAGCCAACCCGGAAGCTGCTGCCGAGAGCGGCTCTGGAGTAGATTTAGGGGACTTCGACTTTTCTGGATCCAACTCCTTGGGGATCCAACCTTCCCTGCCAACCTAGGCCCTCGCGGAGAAAGACAGGCCTACCGGCAACAAACACGCCCATAACCCGGAAGGGCTTCTCCCGCAAGATCACCAGGTCGGCCCTCAGCCCTGGGCAAAGAGCCCCCCGATCCTGGAGGCCAACGGCCTGGGCGGGGTTGCGGCTGACCAAGGCTATGGCCTGGGGTAACTCCAAAGCCTGCTTTTCCGCCAGGGCAAAGGCAGCTCTTAGCGCGGCAGCCGGCGAGTAGTCGGTGGCCAGAGCGCCCAGGGATCCCGCCTTCAGGGCTTGCAGGGCGGAGAGATTGCCCACATGGGAGGATCCCCTGAGGGCGTTGGGGGCACCCATGACCACCAGCAAGCCCAACTGTTGGGCTTCGCCAGCGGCCTCCAGCGTGACCGGGAACTCGCTAATCTTTACGCCCAGCTTGGCCATCAACTGAACCTTGTCAGAGGAATCGTCGTCATGGGAAGCCAGCGTGACTCCCCGCTCTTTTGCCTGCTGGGCCAGCTCGGCAAGGGCAGGGAGAACTTCTAGCTGGGATGGGTTCCTGAGGCTGGCGGCAACCTCCTCAGGCTGCTGGCCCAGGTGACGGGCCATATAGCGAACGTAGTCTTCTAGGGTCGGGAACTGGCCTTGGCCAGGCGTGTGATCCATAAACGAAAGGAGATCCACCCAACCTTGGCTGAGGGCGTGGCGAACGGCTGCTGCTCCCAAGGGGCGAGAGACTTCGTAGCGGGCATGGATCCGCAAGTCCAGCGACAAATGGGAACGCAGGGCAACCAATTGCTCGGCCAGGGCCAAAGCGGTCTCCGGGCTGCGCCAACCGGGCAGGCCCTCCCAAAAGGACAGGGTGACAAAAGCAGTGGTCATGCCTGCTGCCAGAGCTCGGTTTTCCCAAACCTCCAGGGCCATCTCGGCAGCCAACTGTACCCCTGGCCGCGGCTCCAGCTCCGGCTCTAGGCTGTCGGCGTGGAGATCGATGACGCCAGGGACGAGGGTTAAGCCCTGTAAAGGGATTCCTTCGTCCACCTGCCCTTCTCGAATCTCGGCAATCGACTCCCCCTCCAGCCGCAGGGATCCCAGCGGGAGCACTTGGTCAGGGAGAACCAGCTTAAGTCCGGACAGCCACATCTTGCTTCTCCTCCAGGTGGTAGGTTTTGTCCACCAAGCCCGCCACGTCTTCTGGCAAGTGGAAAACGCCAACAAGCGCAGTTCCCTGCTGCTTCAGAAGGCGAAGGCGCTCCCGCAGAGCTTTCCTGGCCCCTGCATCCAAGCTGGCCGTGGGCTCATCCAACAGCAGCAAGGGATAGGGATGAATGAGCGAGCGAGCCAGGTTGAGCTTTTGTTTTTCGCCCCCAGAGAAACCCGTGGGGAAAGCCTCCAGTAACTCGGGCTTTAGGCCCAGCTCTAGGAGCAGCTCTGCCGCCCGCTGCCGTGCTCGGCTTTCTTCTACACCTCGCCACAGCAGCGGCTCCGCCACCAGCTCCAGGGCGGTGGTGCGGGGTCGGGGATCCAGAAACTGGCTGACATAGCCGATGTACTCCCGCCGGATCCACAAGATCTCGCGATCCCCCAAACGCGCCAGATCCACCCTTCCGCGAGGAGTCTGCAGAAGGATCTGCCCCCCTGTGGGACAGTAGCTGCGATAGAGCGTCCGCAACAGGGAAGACTTGCCGGCGCCATTGGGGCCCTCTAGGAGCAGCAACTCCCCTGCTTGTAGGGAGAAGCTCACCTGTCTGAAAGCCAGAACCTCCCGTCCCAGCCGGTGCAGGAAAAACCGCTTTTCCAAATCGATAACTTGCAGCATCTCTCTACAGCCTTGCGGCAACCAAATCCTGAGTAAAGGGGTGGCGGGGATCCTCCAGCACCTGGTCGGCGAGGCCTTCCTCTACCACCTCTCCTTGGTGCAAAACCACAATGCGATCCGCCAATGCCCGTACCACCGAGAGATCGTGGCTAACCAAAATCAGACTCATCCCCAACTGCCGCTTGAGGCGGCGTAGGGTGTCCAAGAAGGTTGCCTGCACCAGCAAATCTAAGCCAGTCGTTGGCTCGTCCAAGAGGATGGCCGTTGGCTCTTGAGCCAAGGCTTTGGCAATCTGCACCCGCTGCCGCTCCCCTCCCGAAAGGAAAGTAGGCGGATCCCCAGCCCGCTCCAGGGGGAAGTCTGCCCTCTCCAAAGCTGCCTGCGCTTCCTTTTGCAAAACTTCAAATCGCCGTTCCCCCTTGAGCACAAGGGGCTCAGCAACATTGGTTAGGGCGGCAAAGCCCATGCGCAGGGCCTGGGCAGCTTCTTGATAAACCATGGCCAAGTGGCGCCGCGCCGCAGGTCGCTCATAGGGAGAAAGCGACAGCAGATTACACCCCTCCCAGCCGGGGAGGTTGAGCCAGTATTCCCCTTGCGCCGTCTCCTGGAGATAGAGAATTCTCAAAAGGGTGCTCTTGCCGCTGCCAGAAGCCCCCACCACCCCCAGCACCTCCTGCGGATAGAGCTTGAGGCTGACGTTCTTGAGGGCCCAGCGATCCCCGTAGGCTTTCCAAACCTTGACCAGTTCCAGCAAAGGCCTTTCTTCAACCATGCTGCTTCTCCCCAAATAAAGGCCCACTTTCTTTGCCAGCTAGGAGTTTTTCCATATAGCCCTGGTCGGAGATCTCGTAGGCCAAGCTGCCATCCTCCTGGGGAATGGCGTTGAGAAAGACGTGGCGGCAACCGGTGCGGCGGCAGGATCCCACAATGGGTTCCGGCTGGAAGGGTCGATCCACAAAGGCCAGAGGTTCTACCTGCGTGTAAGGGGGGACAGCATAGATCCGCTTCTCCCGACCGGCGCCAAAGAGCGTGATGTGGGCTGCCTGGTGCAGCTTGGGCAGATCCCAGCGCGGCAGGGGACTGGGATCCATCACATAGCGGCCGTGCACCAGAACGGGATAGGCTGCTCCCTTGCGGCTGTGGCCGTAGTGCAAGTGTTCTTCAAACAGGTCCACCCAAAGCAGGCTGTAGTCCCCCAGGGCATGCAGCTCCCGCGCCTTGGCATCGGAAGGCTCCACGTAGCGCAGGGGCTCAGGGATCGGGACTTGCAGGATCAAGATTTGTCCTTCTTGCAGCCGCTCCTCCGGGATGCGGTGACGGCTTTGGATGAGGGTTGCTTCCAAAGCATCAGTGGTGGTTCGAGCTCTGCTGACGTGGGCAATGAAGCGGCGCAAGTTGGCAGCATTAACCGAGTCATCCGCTCCTTGGTCGATGACCTTCACCACATCTTCCGGCCCCACGAGGCTGAGAGTAAGCTGCAGGCCGCCCGTGCCCCAGCCGCGGGCCAGGGGCATCTCTCGGCTGGCAAAGGGAACTTGATATGCCGGTATGGCCAAAGCCTTGAGAACCTTGCGCCGAATTTCTCGCTTGGCTTCAGAGTCCAAGTAGGCGTAGCTATGCTTAGGGTTCAAGAGCAGCCTCCTGATGGCTCATCCAATTGCTGAAGAACGTTACATAGTGAGGCAGTTTGTAGTGCAGGGCAAAGCCCGAAGCCTCCACGGGATCCGTGTGTACCAGAACAAACTCCTCGCTGCGGGCCGGATGGGTGGGGCGATCCATCTCCAAATCCAACATTGCGCCCGCGATAACCCGCCCCTCGTTCCAGCCCAAGCTGGCAGCAAAGCCTAAGCGGTATCCCTTCTCCCCATGCCCGACGACTTCTGCAAAGGCCAAGCGGATCCGCCCCAGGCGAAAGCTGCCTCCCCGCACCGGGTGGATAGCCCGCACCTCGAGATAGCCCACCCCCAACTCCGCCACTGTTGGGTGGGTGTGGACGTTGTAGGCCCGCATGGCGCTGTAGGCGAGGGCCAGGAGTCCCCCGGTGTCCCCTCGCGCCAAAGCTTGCAGGCGATGGGCTCTTGGCGCCGGAAACAGCAGCGGCTGCCGCGTTAGATCCGGGATCTCTTCCTCTAAGTCTTTCTCTGCCACTGGATCTTCTTCCAGCAGGCCTTGCTCTTTTAGCCAGGTTCGCACCGAAGGGTAGCGCTGGGGAGCAGCCGTGGTCTCTGGCTCCACCCCTTGGGTTCCGGAAAAACCCAGCAGACGCAGGCTGTAGTCGAGGGTGGGGCCGAGGACTTGGCCGCCGGGAATGCTCTTGAAGGCTGAAGAAAGCCGTCGCACCAGGAGCAAATCTTCTTTTTTCTGAAGCTGCGCTTTGCCCAGGCGAGGAAGGGTAGTTCGATGAGCTCGCAAAAGCAGCAGCGCTTCGTAGAGATCGCCCCCTGTCTGGGCCAAGGCCTCAGCAGCCAGCTCTGGAGCCCAGAGGCCAGCTTCCGCCATCACCTGATCCAAAAGATAGGGCAAGTAGCTGGCCAGGCCCTTACTCGACTGACCTGCCCCCCTCGGCAACAATTCGCGAAAAAGGGCTTCGGCATTGAGAATGGCCTCCTGACTGCCCCGCGCCACCACGTAGCCCATCAACCCACCTCCACACTTCGCGGTATGCCTACTACATGCTGCCCGTCGGTAAGCAAGATGTCCACTCCCAAAGGGTAGGCCGAGATCTGGGAGCGCAGCCGCCAAAAAGCAGGGGGCAAATCCACAGCCAAGCGCACCTCCCCAGCAATGCCGGGGCCCTTGAAGACAAGAGGGGATCCCTGGCCCCAGCCAGTTCCCAGGATGAGAGTTGCCCCGCTCTCCGGCTCCAGGTAGGTGCCCCTCTTAAGAACCGAGAGGGTTTCCCAGCCGGCAGGCAAATCCGCCAGCCGCTCGGCAAAGACAAAGTCCGCCGCCTCCAAGGCCACGGGCCGAGGAGCCTGACCGCGCAGATCTAAGAGCAGCCAGTCTGGCGCCCAAACCCCCACATTTCCATCCACCAGGGTAGTCCCAATGAGGCGGAAGGCTTGGCGCAGCGAGTGAGCTGGCAAGCGCCAAAGCCGGCCAGGGTAGCTCAGCGCCATCACCAAGGTTCGGAAGACCTGTTGGCTTTGCCGTTCGGCTGCAGGTATGGGCACGCTCATAGCGTCTCCACCTCCAAGCGCGTGGTGGCCACCTTGCGCCAGAGGCGCTCATCCTTCTCCTGGAGATGTTCCTGAGCTTCCAGGGCCAAGGCCTGGATCCGATCTTCAGCAATCCCCGCCTGCAACGCGGCATCCAGGTAAGCCAGGGAGCGGGCCAGGCGCGGCCGTTCCCCCAGCACCATTCCATAGCCTTCCACTCCCTTTCGGGGGAAGCGCAGCCAAACCTCGTAAACCAAGACTTCTCCCAGATAAAACGGCGTACCGCTGCGCGAGTCCTGGAAGGGGAGCAACAGCAGGCCTGCCCCTTCCTTCAGCTTCTGGCTAGCTCCCAGAGCGGGCCGTACCTCCCGCGCCAGAGCCACAACTGTCTTTTCGGGAGCCTCCTGCAGCAGCTCCAGGATTTCAAGAGCCTGCACCCTCACCTCCTATACCAGGGATTGGCGAATTCGCGCCGAGACCTTGTCGATTGTAAACACGGTTAGCAGGATGAGCAAAATGATGGTAGCGGCGTCCTGAAAGCGGAAGGCCCGCACCGTCTGCATCAGATCGAAGCCGATACCACCAGCTCCCACCAAGCCCAAGACTGTTGCCGAGCGCACATTGACCTCAAACAGGTAGAGCGTCACCGAGTAGAAAGCTGGGGCCACCTGCGGCCAAAAGCCATAGACAAGAACCAGCAGAGGATGGGAGCCCGTAGCCCTCACGGCCTCCACCTGCCCCATATCCACCGTCTCAATGGCCTCGGAGAGC
The DNA here is from genome assembly GCF_047462335.1 of Synechococcus sp. H60.1. Classification (NCBI taxonomy): domain Bacteria; kingdom Bacillati; phylum Cyanobacteriota; class Cyanophyceae; order Synechococcales; family Synechococcaceae; genus Synechococcus; species Synechococcus sp. H60.1. The sequence continues at coordinate 25,678 of NZ_JANSJA010000087.1, read as the reverse complement.
AACTTGCCTGCCACTCCAGCCGTGTGCAGCGTCAACGCCATGATCCCTGGGAGAGGCCCCAAGCCAATGGCAGCCACAAAAACCAGGGCCAAAACCAGCTCGTTCAGCCCCCTAAGGATATCCATCAGCCCGCGGACAGCCAGATAGACCACAGGAGAGCGGATGACATTCTTGGATCCCAGGAAGGCCAAGGGAAGCACAAGGAAGGTGGCCAGAAAAGTGCCCCAGAAAGCCATGATCAGGGTCTGGAGCAAAGAGTAAAGAAAAGCTGGCAGAAAGTGCAGGCTGGGCGGAAAGAAGCGAGCGACAAAGGCAGCACTCCTCCCCAACCCAGCCAGCAGCCTGACTGGTGAGATCTCAGCCGGCCCTGCCGTCAGCAGGAGAGCCAGAAGGATCATCCCGACTAGCAGAACACCGAGGCGATCTCTCCGTTTGAGCTCCGCTGGTAAGGGGGGCAGTTTCTTAGAGTTGGCACTCAGGTTGCTTAAGAGCATTGTTAACCTTGCGGAAGGGATCGTAATCCTTGTCGCTGGCCGGCTCAAAACCCTTGAGACCGCGAGCTTCTAGCCATTGCTTGCCTTCCGGTGTGTTCTCGTACTCTAGGTAGGCCGTGCGGATGGCTTCTTTGAGGTCTTCCGGCAGGTCTTTGCGGTAGGCCCAGGGAGAGGAAGGGATCGGATCGGACTTCCAGATCACCTCAAAATCTTCCAAACCCTTAATTTGGCCCTTCTTGGTGGCAATGCTGATCCCGGTATCCCAAGTCACCCCCACGGGAATGGTTCCCTGAGAGACTCCCAGGATAACCGACTCATGGTTGCCGGCAAAGGCAACTTGCCTAAAGTACTCCTTGGGCTTGATCTTGGCCTCTAGACAGAAGTAAGCCATGGGCACCTTGAAACCAGAAGTGCTCTCCGGGTCAACGAAAGCAAAATCTTTGCCCTTGGCAGCTTCTAGAGTTGTAATGCCACTGCCCTTCTTGGAAATCATCAGAGAGTGGTAAACAGTGCCCGAGCGAACAGAATCTTCCTTCACAAAGGCTTCGATGGGGGCATTGGCTTTTTCAATCGCATCGACGTAAGAGGCGGGCCCATAAAAAGCAACGTGGGTCTTCCCTTCCGCCTGGGAGAGCATCACAGCCGTGTAGTCACCAGCCACGAACAAACGCACCGGGATCCCCAATCTCTCTTTGAGGTAGTTCAGGAAAGGCGCATAGCGAGCTTCGTAATCAGCAGCACTCTCCACCGGCACTTCAGCAATGACCAGCTCCTCGGGCCAGTTCTGCTTCTGCGCCAACACCGGCACCCAACTGGCAAAGCCCAATAGGAAAGCCGCTAGAGCAAAAACCTTTCTTCTCCGCATGAGTATTCTCCTCTGCAGCTGACTTGAAATTGAAATTGATTGAAGTTGAGTTTGAGCTTACCTGTCCTCAAGCCGTCAAGGCTGAGGGCAACCCTCCGAGGGTTTGAGAGGCTCCCTCCTCCCCGAAGTAGAGATCCTTCTCCTTTTCAGAGGTGAGAGCCGAGACTGGCCCATCAAAGAAAACCTGCCCATCCTTAAAGGCAACAACTCGGTTGGCGTAATGGCGCACCATCTCCAGGTGATGCAGGGTCACTAGGAGCGGGATGCCCTGTCGACGAACCATTCCCAGCAGTAAATCCATGATCACCTGCGCATTTTTGGGATCCAAAGCCGAGATGGGTTCATCTGCCAGGATCAGCGCCGGCTCTTGGATCAAGGCGCGAGCAATGCCCACCCGCTGCTGCTGTCCCCCCGAAAGAGCATCGGCCCTCTGCCAGGCGTGCTCGAGAAGCCCCACCTCCTCCAGTAGCCTTTCTGCTTGGGCCAGATCTTGCTCCGAGAACTGCCGCAGCAAGCCCTGGGTAAGATTCAGGTGGGGCAGGCGCCCAATCAGGACGTTCTCCAAGACAGTCAGGCGGCCAATGAGCTGAAAAGTCTGGTAGATCATGCCCGTACGCTTGCGCACCTGCTGCAGCCCCTCTCCTCCGCCTTCGTGGAGGGGGAAAGAGCCAACCCAGACTTTTCCAAAACTGGGCCTAACCATTCCCTTCAGGAGCTTAAGGAGGGTGGACTTCCCAGCGCCAGAGGGGCCAATCAGGGCCACCACCTGGGCTCCATCGCCAAACAAGTCGAGGCAAACCCCTCTTAGGGCAACTTTGTTTTTAAAGGTGACCCAGAGGTTTTCTACCCGGATGCGCATTGCTCCCCCTCGGCGCGTGAAAGCTTGGTATCAAACTTAGCAGCTTGACTTTAAGTCACAACTAAAACCAGGTTAAGCCCAGGTTAAAATCCCCCTAGCGGCAACAAAAAACCGGGCTGGGCAGGAGGAGGTACCCTGGGGAGAGCTGGCTTTGCTATCTTGCTTTTTATGCTCTCTTTGGATTCCTACCCTCTATGATTGCTGCCTCGGACTCCATTCCTTCAGCGGATCCGCCCCGCGCTCTTCTGCCGGAGGGGATCACTCATCTGGACAGCCTCCGCTACAACGAACAGGGTTTGATCCCGGCCATTGTGCAGGACTACCTGGACGGGACGGTGCTGATGATGGCCTGGATGAACCGGGAATCGCTGCAGAAAACGCTGGAGACAGGCCGCACCTGGTTCTGGAGCCGCTCCCGCCAGGCGTTCTGGCCCAAGGGGGAAACTTCTGGCCACGTGCAGTGGGTCAAACAAATCCGCTACGACTGCGACAGCGACGCGCTGGTCATTTTGGTGGAGCAGGTGGGAGATGCGGCCTGCCACACAGGAGCGCGGAGCTGCTTCTTCCGCACCCTCCCAGAGAAGGAAGGGGATCCCATCCCGGCCGCCGATACCCTGTCGCAGGTGTTTGCCGTGATCAAGGCCCGCCAGGCGGATCCCCGTCCCGATTCCTACACCAGCAGCCTGCTGGCCAAGGGAGACAACGCCATCCTGAAAAAACTCGGCGAGGAGACGGCTGAAGTGGTGATGGCGGCAAAAGAGGGGGACAAGACTGCCCTGGCCGACGAGGTGGCGGATCTCTGGTACCACTGCCTCGTGGCTCTTGCTCACTATCAGGTGGATATTCGGGATGTCTATCGCCAACTCCAAGCCCGTCGTTCCCCTCAGTGAAGGGGCTTTGTCCGAAGAGGGGGAGCCGCCTTTGGAGGAGATGGATCACCCCCCACCGCTAGATCAACCGATAGCCAAGATCCACTTGGATTTGCAGGCTGGGCGACGGGGCCAAGTGGATCTGGAGACCGACCGGGAGACTTTGGCCCGTTACCTGCGCGGCCATAGCCAGTGGATCCAGCGCTGCTTCCGGCCATTGCAGGTGGAGCCCCTCTCTGCCGACACCTACAAGCTGCAATTTTTCCGCATGGGTGGGCTGGGGTTTGAGCTGGAGCCCTGCTTTGGGGTGAAGATCTGGCCGGAGGAAGATTACCTGTTTCGGCTGACTTCGACTGAGCTGCCGGGGGAGGCCGCCCTGCCCTATCGGGTAGATTGCCAGGCCAGTTTCCGGCTGGAGGAGCTACCGGGATCCCCTGCCACTACCCGCGTCCACTGGGATCTTCATCTGGATATCCGGCTGCATTTGCCCAAGTTTTTGCAAGTCCTGCCGCGCAAGTTGGTTCAGAGAGTGGGCAGCCAGGTGGTGCAGCAGGTTACCCGCAGCCTTAGCGATCGCTTTACCCACAATGTCTGCAGCGATTTCTATTGCTCCATTGGCCGTCCCCATCACTCCTATCGCTTGGTTGCGGTGGAAGATGGGGCGTGATACCCTATGGGTCAACGTGAGTGAGTTGTCGGTCAGCTTGCTCCGGCAACCGGTGATGGGGTTCACCGTAACCGCCTCAGGCAGGTTCTAAGAATTCTCTAAATCCAAGGCTGAGGCTGATGACTCCTACTCTTCTGGGCAGATCCAGGGGGTGGGAGTCTTTGATCTTGGGTTACCACCCCACAGCCCCCAAGGCTCTACTTCCCTCTGGGCTGCCCTTCACCATCCGGACGGCAAAGAGAGAGGTTTTGTTGATGCTGGGCAGTTGGCTGTGGATCTTAGGGATGGGCTTTTTTGTCGGCCAGATTGGGGGCCGGCTGGGGATGCCGCCACTAGTGGGGATGATTCTGGTCGGGATCCTGTTGCAAGAGGTCTTGTCCCCAGAGCTGTTGGCGGCAGCCGGGGATCTGCGCCTAGTGGCCGTCACGATCATCCTCATGAGGGCGGGCCTGGGGCTGGATTGGGAAAAGCTGGCCCAGCAGGGATCCGTGGCCCTGCGGCTGGGGTTTTTGCCGGCAGCCTGTGAGGCGGTGGCAGTGGCGCTCTTGAGCCGCTGGATCCTGGGGCTGGATTGGGGGACGGGACTGCTTTTGGGCTGTGTGATTGGGGCGGAGTCGCCGGCGGTGATCGTGCCGGGGATGTTGCGCCTCAAGAGCCTGGGCTGGGGGGTGACCAAAGGGATCCCGGACGCCATTTTGACCGGCAGCGCCCTTTCCGATGTGCTGCTGTTGCTGGGCTTTAGCCTGTTGCTGAGCTTTTTGGGGCAGGGATCTGCCCAGAGCCTTCGCCTGCAGTGGCTGCCGTTCCAGGTGGGGATGGAGATCCTGCTGGGGGTGGCGGTGGGCTACCTGGGGGCGCGGGTTTTGGTGGCCCTCTTGGTGCAGCAGAACTGGACTCGCAACAGCACGCAAGAGGTGCTGCTGGCGGCCTGCCTGGCGCTGGGCTTGGTGCTGGCGCCGCAGGTGTGGCCCTATTTTTCCGGCTACCTGGCGGTGATGGCCCTAGGGTTTTTCCTCGTCCAACTGGATGGGCCGCTGGCGCGGCGGCTGCGGCTTGGGTTCGACGCCCTCTGGACGGTGGCGGAGATCGTGCTGTTTGTCCTGCTGGGAGCCTCTTTGGATCTGCAGGTACTGGGATCCCTGCTCTTGCGCGGTTTGCTGCTTTTGACCCTGAGCCTGCTGTTGGGCCGGGGCCTGGGCTGGTGGCTTTCCACCCTGGGGAGCAACTGGAACTGGCGGGAGCGGCTCTTCTTGCTGCCGGGCAACATGGCCAAAGCCACGGTGCAGGCGGCCATCGGCGGCATCCCCTTAGCCCGGGGGATCCCTGGCGGGGAGACAATCCTCGCCCTAGCGGCCCTGTCGATTTTGACCACAGCACCCCTAGGGGCCTGGCTAACCCAAGTTTTTGCCCCTCGCCTATTGGAAAAGGGAGAAGTGGATCCCACCAAGGTGGGCAGCCAGGGCAAGGTGAGCTTCTTGGCCGCCGTGGATACCTCTCCCTTGGCGGAGGCGGTGCTGCGCAAGGCAGCGGATCTGGCGCGGCGGGTGGATGGGGAAGTGATTGTGCTCCATGTTACCGATGAGCCCCAGGGGAAGGGGGTGGAAGCGTTGCGGCAGCTTGCCCAGCGTCTTTTGGCGGATATTCGCCACGAATTTTGCCTGGCTTCCGGCCCCCTGGCGGAGACCATCGTGGACATAGCCCAGGAGCGGCAGGTTACCGACATAGTCATAGGCAAGCGGGGCCACCGCCCCTGGGAGCAGGTGCTAGTGGGATCCACTTCCCAAGCGGTGTTGGAGACCAGCTCTATTCCTGTAATCCTCGTAGAGTCTCCTAGAGAAACCCCTGGGCAGGCAGCGGAGGCTTAAAGATCAATGCTGGGCCCTAGAGCTGTTGCTAGGCTAGGCCTCCAAACCGGCCTCAGCAAAGATTATTTGGCTCTACGGGGTATCCATCGGTTTTCGGCGACAGTAAAGCACCTTTTTTCTTTCTTAGTAGGGCAGCACTGGGCATCTTTGGGACCATGAACAAGCATATCTAAGCAGACCTCAGCACTTCCTCTAGAGCTACGAGCGATGGAAATGTTGTTAACGACAACTCTATCGCCAAGAAATACAGGCTCTAGGAGTGTGGGGTTTTTGCTGCCACCTAACAGGCCGGATAAGCTTATCCAGGCAGCACTGCCTCCTGTACTGCTTGCTACAACCGCCACCACATCCTGAAGCCCATCGTTGTTAAGATCGGTAGGTTCCAGCCTTTCAAGGCTTGCTGTTAGAAACCCTTCTTCAAAAATGCTAGAGCCTCTTTGATACTTGCCATCTTGAAAACGAACCCGCTCAATATCTGGAAGGGGCGAGGTAGCTATGAGATACTCAGCGTTTAAGAACGCTTGCTCGGCACTTGTTTTAACCGTCGATGCTATCGAAACTAAACAGGCACTTAACAAAAAGCAAGCCAGCTTAAAAAGAATTCTTTTAGCGGCCATTGCTTTGCTCCCTTAGCCAAAAGGACGGAGGGTGTCTAATTCTATTCGATGCAAAGGAAGGAGAACAAGATTGGCTTAGCCTTAGATTGGCCGCAGTTGCTCCTGGTTAGATAAGACCCTCCTGAAGCCTTCTTTGCTCTCACCTCTTGTCTCCGCTAGGCATGGACGTAACGAGCTAAGGAGCCGGCCATGACTCTTTTCTCTCCTGCTTGGCGCTTCATCGTTTTGCTGGGGATCGTCAGCCTCTGCGCCGACGCCACCTACGAGGGGGCCCGCAGCATCTCCGGAGCTTTTTTGGGATCCCTGGGGGCCAGCGGCACGGTGGTGGGCCTGGTGGCCGGCGGGGGGGAGCTGCTGGCCTATGGGCTGCGCCTGGGCGTGGGCTACTGGAGCGACCGTCTCAGTAGGGATCCCGTGCACCGCAGTCGAGGGCAGTGGCAGCTCACCACCCTGGGCTATGTCCTCAACACGGCGGTGATCCCCGCTCTGGCCTGGGTGAGCAGTTGGCCTGGGGCTGCTTTGCTTTTGCTGGCCGAGCGCCTGGGCAAAGGGATCCGCACCCCGCCACGGGACCTGTTGCTCTCCCATGCGGCGCTGCAGGTGGGCCAGGGCATTGGGTTTGGCCTGCACGAGACCTTGGACCAAATTGGGGCGGTGGGAGGGCCGCTGCTGGTGGCAGGAATGGTTGCCGCCGGCTACGGGTTCCAAGGCGCATTCTTGGCCTTGGGGATCCCGGCGGCCCTGGGGCTAGGGGTGCTGGGGCTGGCCCAATGGCTGTATCCCACCCCGCGCGACTTTGAGCCGGAGCCGGAAACCGCTCCAGCAAAAGGCTTTTCCAGGGTCTTTTGGCTCTATCTCACAGCAGCGGCCTGTGTGGCCATGGGGTTTGCTGACTTTTCCCTCATTGCCCTGCACCTGCAGCAGCAAGGTGGCGAGGCGGCAGGGATCCCCTTGCTCTACGCCCTGGCCATGGGGGTGGATGCCCTAGCCGCCCTGGGCTGGGGCTGGCTATTTGACCGCCTGGGGCTGGGGAGCCTGTTGGGGGCGGTGGTCCTGTCTGCCGGTTTTGCGCCGCTGGCCTTTTCCGGCAGCTACGGGCTGACGGTGGTGGGCATGCTGCTCTGGGGGATTGGCCTGGGCGCCCAGGAATCGGTCATGAAGGCAGCAGTAGCTGGAATGGTGGCCGCCCAGGCGAGGGGCTTTGCCTTTGGGCTGTTTACCAGCATCTACGGCCTGGCCTGGTTTTTGGGCAGCGCCCTGATGGGGGTGCTCTACGATCTCTTTCTCCCCGCTTTGGTCATCTTCTCGGTAGCCGCTCAAGCCGTGGGGGCAGCTATCCTCTGGGTCTTAATCCTAAGGGGACAGGCTGGGGCCGGGCGATGAAAAAGCCCTGCACCAGATCTACGCCGCGATCGCGCACCCACTGCAGCTCTTCTGCCGTTTCGATCCCTTCCGCCAGGGTAGTGATCCCCAGCTTTTGAGCTAGCTCCAGCAGCTTCTCGGCAATCACCGCCTTATAGGGATCCCGATCCACCCCCCGAATGAGCTCCCTATCCAGCTTGATGAGATCCGGCTGCAACTGGTGCAACAGGTTCAGGGATCCGTAGCCGGCGCCCAGGTCATCCAGCGCCACCCGAAAGCCCGCCTGCCGATAGAAGCGCAAAATCCGCTGCAAGTGGTCCAAATCGGGGCTGCGGTCGGATTCGTTGACCTCAAACACCACCCGCTGGGGCGGGATCCCGGCGCGACTAATGGCCCAGACGGTGGAGCGCAGACAAAAGGCCGGGTCGTAGATAGCCGTAGGGCTGAAGTTGATGAAGAGATCCCCTTGTAAGCGGTGCTGGGTGGCCGCGGCAATGGCCGTGCGGCGGGCGGCCAAGTCCAAGTGGTAGAGCAGCCCGGCCTCGCGGGCCATGGCAAAGAGCAAGCCCGGCCCAATCACCTTGCCCTCTTTGTCCAACCCCCGCACCAGCGCCTCGTGGCCAACCACACAAGTGGGATCCCGCCCCCCGACAATGGGCTGAAAGTAGGTGGTGAGACGGTTTTCCTTCAACACTTCCAGCAAAAGCTCAGCTTGGGTGCGGTGGAACAACTGCAGCAGTGACTCCACCCGGGCGCAATCTTGCCAGCAGGGATCCCTATCTCCGGCCAAAAACAGGGCGCGGCTGGCCCGCATCTCTTCTTGCGAGAGAATCTCAGCCATTGTCTCCAAGGTCTTCTTAAGGGCTCCCTGGGCAATGGCAACAACTAGGCCAAGGTCTTGCAAAAGTTGAACGGGAACCTCTGTCTTGGCCTCCAGGGCCCGCCAGAACTTCTGGTGGGTATGAGGAGTGGGCAGCCAGAGAAATAGGCGCCCTGCCTCTTGCAGAAAGGCGGGCAGAGCTGGGCAGTCGGGGCAAGACATAGATCTGCAGGGAGTAGCTAGAGGCAGTCCCCCCGACAGTATGCCTTAGCTCTCTTAGAAATTGCCAAAAGTTGTCAATCAAAAGAAAAGTGTCAAAACTGATCCTTCATACCCCGCAGCCGGGCAAAGACCCGCACCGGATCTTGAACGCCGGTGGCCGCCTGCAGAGCCGGCTGATCCCAGCGCAAAAAAGGATTGGTGCGGCGCTCTTCGCCAATGGTGCTGGGCACCGTCGGGGATCCCGCCTGGCGCAGCGCCACCACCTGCTGATAGCGCGCCTGCAAGTCGGGGTTGTCCCCATCTACCGTCAAGGCAAACTTGAGGTTGTTCAAGGTGTATTCGTGGGCACACCACACCCGCGTCGGTTCAGGTAACTGGCGCAGTTGATCCAGGGATCCCAGCATTTGCTCTGGGGTGCCCTCAAAGAGCCGCCCGCATCCCCCAGCAAACAGAGTATCGCCACAGAAGAGATCCCCGCTTTCGGGGAAGTAGTAGGCAACATGTCCCCGCGTATGGCCGGGCACAAACAACACCTTCGCCTGCCGGCCCGCAAGTTCCACCGTCTCCCCCGCCTGCAGCTCCACCGTCTGGCCAGGGATCCGCCCTCGATCCACCTGGCTGCCGTAGACGACGGCGCGGGGGTAGCGGGCCAAAAGTTGCAGGTTGCCCCCCACATGGTCGTGGTGGTGGTGGGTGTTGAAGATGGCCACCAGCTCCGCCCCCAGCTCGGCCAATTTGTCCAGCACGGGCTCGGCCACTGCCGGATCCACCACTGCTGCCGTTGCCGTCTCGGGATCGTAGAGCAGATAGATGTAGTTGTCGCGCAGGGCAGGCAGTTGCAGAATGCGCATGGCCGGCTAGTCCTCAAAAATGGCCTGTTCTACATCCTGGCGGCTGAGGGAGTAGGGGAAAGACAGGGTTTTCGTGTTGCCATCCGGGTAGGTGTAGCGCACCCAGATGCTGGTCTCTTCTAGGCGCAGGCAGGCTTTCCAGCCCGGCCGCTCGCAAAACCATTGCTCCACATCCTTTGGGTCGCGGGTGCAGCCTTGCTCCTCCAGCCAGCGTTCGATGGCGTGGAGCGGGTGATTGTAGAGAGGTGTGGTGGCAGGGGGCAAAGGCATGGTGAGATTCAAACGCGCGCAGAGAAGCCGTCAAACTAGACAAAAGTTAACAGCCTATTCCATTCAAGCACTTGATCCGTGGGAAGCTCCGAGCGCTTTGTCTGAACCTCATCCCCAAGCAACCGGAGTTGGTTAGCCCACCCCGCCCTCCCGTAGCCAGGCCAAAGCAACCGCCAACACCAAACACGCCACGAAGGTGGATCCCATCAGCAGCAGGGCACAGAGCTCGCCCGCCGAGAGAGGCCGGGTTTCCATGCGCAGCTCGAGAGAATCCGTATGAAGGGATCCCCTCCCGTTGAGGGATCCCGTTTCGACCGTCACCGCCCGCAGGCTGGCATCGTAGATGGCCCGTTTCGCCGGGTTGCTGAGGACAAGGTAGGCTTCCTGGAGTTCTTGGAAGCAACGAATCGCCACCTCTGGCGCCAGAGGAGAAGTGTCGGGATGGTAGCGTTTGCTCAACTGCCGGTAGGCCCGCCGAATGGCCTCAGGAGATGCCCCTGGAGACAGGCCCAGCCGCTGGTAGTAGGTAAGAGAGGTCAACGAGCGCATGCCAGTCGCTAAACAACCAAGACCGGGAGGCAGCAGAACAGCTCTCAAGGGAGCCTGACCCCAATGTAAACCAGGATCCCTGCTGCCGGGCTTTATTCTTCTCCCTCCTCTTCTTCGGACTTGGCTTTGGGGTAGTAGAAGCCGGTGTTGCGACCGCTGAGAATGGCGCGCCCAATGGTCATCGCCCGCTGGGCCTGCAGCTTGGCTTTGCCCAGCCAGACAGCATACCGCCTGCGACTGCGGGCTTTGGAGGTTTTCTTCTTGGGAACAGGCATAGCTTGTACAAAAACACAGCTTTACTAGGCTAGCACTGGGCTTGCACGCTCGATCCCGTTCTGAACCTGGCCCAATTGGGTCAAGCTTTTCCGGCAACTTACAAAGGGCGAGCGTCTCTGCCCAACCTTAACTGTTGAGATCTGTCAACTCCTCTGTGCAAACCCTCTTCATCCCTTTTCCCAAAGGCCTCGAAGTCGGTAGAGTATAGGACATCTTCTGGAACAGGCGGCCAGGTGACATTGGTCATCCTCCCCCGGAAGCTCTTTTGGGTGCAAGCTAAGAATGGACTGTGGCCACCTCCTCGATCCAGGAGATCGCTCAATCATGCGCAACCTCTCTTCCATCTTGTTGTTCGGGATCCCGCTGCTGAGCTTGGGTTGGACGGGGATCCCAGTGGCTGCCCAATCCACCAATCCGGAGCTGTGCCAGAAGTTTCCCCAAGACCTTCGCTGCAATCTCTCTGCCCCCAGCCAGGTAGGACAAGCGCCTCAACCCAGCACTCGCCCGCGCGTTGCGGTTTTGGATTTTGATTTCAGCAGCCTCAGCAATTCCTACAGCCTGCGCGAGGCTTCCCGGGGGGTGAGCGATCTGCTGGTGGATCGGCTGGTGAGAGATGGCACTTTTTCTGTTATCGAGCGCTCGCGGCTGGATGCAATCTTGGCCGAGCAGAACTTGGGGCTATCGGGGCGGTTGGATGCCAACACCGCCGCTCAGGTGGGCCGGATCCTCGGGGTCGATGCGGTGATCCTCGGCAGTGTTACCCAGTTCGATGTGTCGGTGCGCCGTTCCGGCGGTGGGGCGCCGGTCTTAACCCCCTTCGGCAGCTTTCCGCTGGCGGTGGGGGCCGAGTCGGTGGATGCCGATGCCAACGTGCAGCTCAATGCCCGCCTGGTGAGCACCAGCACGGCCGAGATCTTGGCCGTGGTCGAGGGCCGGGGCAACGCCAGCCAGTCGGATAGTACGGTCACGGTTGCCGGCTTTGGCGGGGGATCCGCCACCAGCAACGAAGAAAAGCTGCTGGTTTTGGCCAGCCAGCAGGCGGTGGAGCAAATTGCCCAGCAGTTGGCCGGTTTTGCCAGTCGCTTGGCAGCCCAGCCCCGCTCTTTGCCGACGGTGGATGCCTTGGTGGCCGATGTCTACGGCAATCAGGTGATCTTGAACAAAGGCAGCCGCGACGGCTATCGCGTGGGATTGATCCTTTCTGTGGAGCGCGTCGTTCGCGAGGTTAAGGATCCGGCCACAGGAGCAGTCCTGCGCAAATTGACCGAGCCAGCTGGCCAAATTCAACTGACAGAGGTGGATCAGGGATCCAGTGTGGGCCGCATTCTCAGCGGCTCTGGCTTTAAGGTGGGAGATGTAGCCAAGCCGCTTCAATAGAAGTCCACCGGCTACTCCCCCGTAACTTGCTTCACCAGCAGGTTGGGGCTATTCGTTGCGCTTTGGGATCCCTACCATTCCGCTCTGGGCGGATTGGATAATGGTTCTAGCAGGGCCAACCCAAGAGCTGGTACAACTACAGCCAACCTAGGCAAAGGGAGAAGATGAAGGCTTTTGTTGCAGGGGCTACGGGAGAAACGGGGCGGCGCATCGTCAGAGAGTTGGTGGGACGTGGCATCCCGGTACGGGCGCTGGTGCGCAGCCGCGAGCTGGCCGCACAGGTTCTTCCCCCCGAAGCGGAAGTGGTGGTGGGAGATGTGCTGGACCCGGCCACCCTGGAAGCCGGCATGGAGGGATGTACGGTAGTGCTCTGTGCTACAGGGGCTAGGCCCAGTTGGGATCCCTTTCTGCCTTACCGAGTGGATTATGAAGGCACCAAGAACTTAGTGGATGTGGCCAAAGCCCAAGGGATCCAACACTTTGTTTTGATTTCTTCTCTATGCGTGTCCCAGTTGTTCCATCCCCTCAACCTGTTTTGGCTGATCTTGGTGTGGAAAAAACGAGCCGAAGAATACTTGCAAAACAGCGGCCTCACCTACACCATCATTCGGCCAGGGGGCCTGAAAAACCAGGACAACGAGGATGGCATTGTCCTCTCTCAGGCTGACACTCTCTTTGAGGGCAGCATCCCTCGCCTCAAGGTAGCTCAAGTGGCTGTTGAAAGCCTATTTCAACCGGCAGCAAAAAACCGCATCTTCGAGATCATCGCTAAGCCCGGCGTTCCCAGGCGGGAGTGGAGTGACCTCTTTGCCCTAGCAAGCTAGGGCCCCGTCGGAAGAAAAGTAGTATAGGGATCTCACGCCCGAGGCTGAGGGCGTTATAATCTCCCCAGCCCTAGCGGAGGTCCCTGAGATGGCTGTGCAACTCTTGCCTCAGTGTGAGAACTTACGGGAGCATGTTGAAACGATTCTAAACCTTTGGCAGCAGGATCCCACGCTCTCAGCAAAGCAAGATACAACCCGAGTTCAGGCTTCACTGAGCAAGGCTATTTCCCCAACTTTTGAGATTGTCTTTGCCGGTGCTTTTAGCGCTGGCAAGTCGATGCTGATCAACGCCTTGTTAGAAAGGGAGCTTCTCTATAGCGCTGAAGGACACGCCACAGGGACAGAGTGCTACATCTCCTATGCAGAGCCTGCCGCCGAGAGGGTAGTACTCACCTTCCTCAGCGAGCGGCAGGTGCAGGAACAGATGGCTGCCTTCTGCACTCGTTTAGGCTTGACCCTACCCAGCGGCAACAACCTAGAGGAAGTCACCCTCAATCGCCTAAAAGAGCAGGCTGAGGCCATTGTTCAGCAGGAGGGCGGCAAAAGTAAGTCGGAACGAGCAAAGCAGGCAGATGCGCTGCGCTTATTAATTGAAGGTTTCCAGCAAAACCGCGCCAGAATTCACCCAACCGAAAACAGAGTATTTTCGATGGAACAGCTTAACCTTGGCAACCTAAGAGAAGCGGCCAGTTTTGCGCGGCGCGGTGCCAATAGTGCAGTTCTGCGGAAGATTGAGTACTACTGCCATCATCCTCTATTAGAAGACGGAAACGTTATTGTCGATACCCCTGGAATTGATGCTCCGGTTAAAGCGGATGCCGAGCGCACCTATCAAAAAATTGCCGATCCAAACACTTCCGCAGTTGTCTGTGTCCTCAAGTGTGCTACAACAGGTGAGCTGACTAAAGAAGAAACAGAACTCATTGAGCACATCCAAAGTAGCGAAAGTATTCGCGATCGAGTTTTTTATGTGTTCAATCGCATTGATGAAACTTGGTACAACTCCCAGCTAAGGCAGAGATTAGAGACCATCATTGACCAGCAGTTTCGTCAAGCCCGCCTATTTAAAACTAGTGCCCTGCTTGGCTTCTACGGCTCGCAGATCAGGGAAACGACTCGAGAAACAAGGTTTGGTCTGGATACCATTTTTGCAGAAAGTATAAAAGAGCTAGGTGGCAGAGAGCAGACACCTCAATTTATTAGCGAATTTGTCAAGTACTGTAGCTCCTCAGGCAGGCTTGTGGGATCCCCCTTCCGCCCTTCGGTGCACGGCTATGAGACTCCTATCGATAACTACGTTCGAATTCTAAGCGAGTGGGGCAAGCCCTTGATTGAGTACATGATCAAAGATAGCGGCATAGAAGAATTTCTCAGTGGGATTACTCGCTATTTGAAGGAAGAAAAGCGCCCGCAGTTGTTTATAGCTCTTGCCGATGACCTGCAGCCTCTGTGTATTGAGCTCAGAAAGTCCTACCTAGATCTTTATAGAGACCTAGACAGCCAGCCTAGAGAAGTTGATAGCATGATTGCCCATGAGTTAATGCTTATTAATCAGCAGTTGAATAGGATTGGTCAAGAGTTCGATGAACATATTCAAACTATGGTTAACGAAATTATTGACGGAACGGATAAAGAGTTTGAGTATGACTTCCGAAGGCTGCAGGCCAAGATGGTGCGTAGGCTGGATGAGCTTCTGGACACATTCTCAATAGATAGTGCCTATAGCCAAGCTGTCCGCATCCACCACCGTAACTCCACAGCTCCCTTTTTGGCTGTGCTGGTTGAGGCCCTTTACTACCTATCAAATCACCTAGAGGATATACTGGTCGAGTCTGCCACCACAGTTGTGGAGAACTCCTTTCGGCGGATTATTGATCGGGTACGCAGTTCAGACTACTACAAGCAGTTGTTTCGCCTACTGGGATCCGACGGTGATCTAGAGAAAAAACTACTAGAGGTTAAGGAAAAAGTTTGCACTGCATTAGTCAGCGGCGCTCGAAAAGAGTGCGATCGGTATCTAAGAGAAAGTCCTCGCTTCTATGACGAGGGCACTTTCTCCATTTACCAGTTCCGGGAAGTTTTAAAGCAAACATCTCAGTCCTACGATATTTCCGCTATTCGAGATGCGGAGCCGGGGATCCGGCAATTGCTGAAGCTTGACTTTGAGCCCAAAGTCAGCCAGACAATACGCTCTAACTTCCGACAAGAAACCAACAATACCCTCAAGACTCAGCTCTTGCCCGTTGCTAAGGAAGTGGCTGATGAAATTCTACAAAAGTATCCCGAAGCAAAGCAATTTATGGAAGCGACACTTAGAAAGGAAGCAGAAGAAAGAATTACCTTAAACCAACAGCGTCTAAGGGATCTAGAAGCAAAGATCGATAGCTACAACCAAGCCGTTTCTGGGATTAACCTATGCTTACAGGCTATGGGCCTAGGTCGTGAACTTTTGCCCTCGATTTCTTTACTGAAACCTTCTTCGACCGGTGAATTAGCTGACAGCTCAGCAGGTTCTTCCGAGCAGCCAGCGAGCGAAAGTGGGCCGAGTGATGAGATCTCTGACTTAGGTAAGATTTTCCCCGAGCTGGACAGCATACTTGACGATCTGAGATAAAGTAGTTTGTTTCTCCCTACTATTTGAGGAGGTGAAGTTTTGTTGCCTAAGGCCCTGCCCTTGCAGCAATGCTTAGAAGGGGTCCTCTCTGTAGGGGAGAAAACTTTCAAGGTTGCTAGCCTGGTCAAAGCTGCCCAAGAGGATTTGGCCAAAAAGGAAGAGCTCAATCGCTTGTTTATTGCAGCCTTGAGATCCTCGGGGATCCTTCCACCGGAAAACCTGATTAGTATTGCCAGTAGCTTTCTTCCTCCTATTCCTATTCCTCCCGGATCTGAAGAAAAGTTAGAAAAGTTACTGCAAGAAACCAAGTGGTTTGATCAGGGCCTTACCTGTCAGCTCTTGGTACCGGGTAAGAAGGAGTGGGAGAAAGGTAGGGTCAGATTGCGGATCACTGTAGAGTTTGAGCCAGAGCGTACGGGCTCAGAAAGTAGCGATGGATCCCCTCTAGATGACCTTCGCACAGACAAGGAGTAGCTTAAGTTAGCGGGATGCATTAGGAGGCTGGGTCAGTGTCAAGCAACGATCAACCTCAGGATCGCTTTGTCGAGATAGATGCTTCTCCAAACACCGTCATTGATATAGGAGGAGGCCTGATCTACTCAAAAGAGTTTATTTGGGCTTGCTTGGAAAGTGCTTATAATAACTTTGGATCTCGTTTATATGACAAACTTAGAGCCAAAAACATTCCTGGCTCGGTCAATTTTTACCAAATAACTGATGCGAGAGGGATCCCTGTTAAACTTTTACGTCCTAGCTTGCCATGGGTTGATGGCAGAGTTAGGGTAAGGCTAATAGTTGAGTTTGAGCCAGAAGATCCAGGATCAGCAAGCGATGGATCTTCTCTGGATGACCTTCGAAAGGATGCCGATTAGCCAGGTCTGTTAGCACTAGGAAACAAGACATGCTTGACTCGATACTTCTCAAAGCAGATGATAAAGAAACTGCCGTTGCGATTGGCGATCAAATCTATATTCCTAGTGTTTTGCACAGTGCAATTATTGATTACCTTCTTGCAGATATTGCACGAACAAATAGCCACCTTCGCTCAAAAAAGATTCACGTAGAAATTAGAGCTTTAGTAGAGGGAGTAAAATCCCGAATCTTACAGCCTAGAAAGGATTGGGCTGAGGGAAAGGTATCCCTTAAAGTTTGTCTCGAGTTTATTCCCGATAGCCCATCTCGAGACTCCGAACTAGATAGTTTTCGCAATACAGGTGAGTAATGGATGAAAGAGAAAAAACCTGGTGAGAGGATCCCGATCCCAGCATCTGTGCGGGAGTATGTCTTCCAAAGGGATGGCTTCCGCTGCCGCAGTTGTGGCAAATCGCCCCCAGAGGTGCAGCTTCAGGTTGATCACATCGTCCCCCTTGCCCAGGGCGGCAGCAACGACATCAGCAACTTGCAAACCCTGTGCAAAGTCTGTAATCAGCGCAAAAAGGACAGGTGGGATCCCCGCTTTCGCCGCCATTTCGATCTCTAGGGAGCTGAGATCTACCTCAAACAACAGGCGGAAAGCTCAAAAAGGGCGGGCGGGTGAGGATCCCTGCTACAGAACCGACTTCCACCTCCCACCCTTCAGCCGGCTCGAACTTGGTGCGCACATAGCCCAAGCCCCAGTAGCCTTGGGAGGTGGAACCAGCGCTGGTCAACACACCAATCTTTTCTCCTTGCCGCACGATGTCGGCACCGAGCTGAGCCTCGCCCTGGAGGCGGATCCCCCATAAGGTTTGGCGGATGCGCCGGTAGGTTACCTGCTTGGCCAAGACTTCCTGGCCAATGTAACACCCTTTGGAGAGGGAAATGGCGTGCCACAGGCCGGCTTCCAGAGGGTTGTAGTCGGGGGTTAGCTCGCGGTCGGCGGCAGGGCGACCGGCCTCCAGGCGCAGGGCTTCCCAAAGTTCAGGTGAGGCCAGCTCCGCTCCAGCTTGCAGCAGGCAGTCGGCAAGGGCAGCTTTGTGCTCTAGGTTGCCCCAGAGGGTAAATCCCGGCTGGGCAAGGCCGCTGCCACAGGCCAAATGGACAGGGATCCCCTGAATCGCCACCTGGCGGTGTTCGTACAGTTTTGTCGGGATCTCTTCTGCAGCCACCACCTTCTCCAGAAGAGCCTGGCTCTGGGGGCCAATTAGCCCAAAGGCAAAGGTCTGGTCAGTCGCATCGGCTAGCTGGGCCCCCCGCACAAAGGGCAACATACGCCCCAGGCTCTGCATCAGCAGGCTGCGCCGCTGCGGCGAAGTCCAGATCCAGGAAGCCTCTTCTTCCACATACACCGTGGCCAGATCGAGGATCCCTGCTGCGGGGCTAACGAAAACCGTATCCGCCCCCTGGCCGGGAGCAAGGGCCTTAAGATTCTGGGTACTCTGGCTGTGCAAATAGTCCAAGCCGGGGGATCCCTGCAGGCGCAGGCGACCCCATTCAGAGCGATCCAAAAGCAGGGATCCCCTCTGCGCGGCGGCTTGCTCTTGCGTGGTCAAGGTGGTGTGAACAGCAGAAATAACAGACATCGCTCACCCCAGGGGTGCTCTTTGGTTTTCTTCCCTACCCTAGAATAGGCTAGTTTACCCTAGCGTCTGTGGCAGATCCTTGGTGTACTGACTGTGATCGAGGTTGAGGTTCACCAACAGTTGCGACAGCTTTTGCGGCAGTCTCCCGAAGCCGTGTGGCCCCATCAGTTGACGATGGCCCGCATGGTGGCCCGGGGATTGCGGTTGGGTCGCAGCACCTTGATCCAAGTGCCTGCTGGGGGCCAGCACCGCCTCAGCTATCTGCTGCCAGCCTTGATGTGGCCGCATGCCACGTTGCTCTGTGCCACGGTGCCCGTGCAGGCGCAAATCTTGGGAGAAGAGATCCCTTGGCTCCGGCAGACCCTGCAGTTGCACAAGCCCGTCCTGCAAAAAGACCGTTGGCCAGATCCCGATTTTCAGGGGCTGCTGTTGGTAGATCCCCTGGATTGGCTGCGGGCTCGCCTAAGGGGAGCCGAGGTACCGACCGGGATCCCTCTGATCCTAGACGGAGCCGAAGACCTGGAAGATTGGGCCTACCAGGCGCTGACGGTCACCCTGGAAGCCAGTCACTGGCAGCAGCTCCGGCAGATCTTCCCTGCCGAGGCGGAGCGGCTTTCCCAGGCCCAGGTGAATTTGGCCCTGCAGCTTTTGCGGCGACCGCTTTCCCGCTGCCTGCTCCAGGCGGATGAACAGGTTCACCTGGAGGCAGCGCTGTCTCTGGTGGTAGGCTACGCCGGCTGGCTGCCAGATCCTTGGGATCAAATCCGCTGCAGGCTTAGCGCCGAGGGGGATCCCACCTCCCGCTGGGTTTGGTGGGCAGAAACTGACCGCGAGACTGGTCGCCTCACCCTTCACCACAGCCCGGCAGCTCTACACGAGTGGCTGGCGCCCATCTGGGCCACTCAGCCGGTGGTGATCATCGGCGAGGCCCTGGATCTGGATCGGCAGGCGGAGGCCTATCGTTGGCGCCTGGGCTTGCCAGATCTGACACCCTTGCGCTTCAGCTCAGGCGAGGATTGGATCCGTTCCGGCGGGGAGCCTTTGCCGAGCCTTTCCCTCTACTTGCCGCGGCTGCCCTTGCCCAACAGCCCCCTCTTTCGGGAGCACCTGTTGCAGGAGCTAAGGAGCCTGATCCCGCAGGTGCAGGGCTTTGTGGTGGTGCTGGTGTCGGATCAACCTCTGCAGGTACAGGTGGGGGCTGCTTTGGCTGCCGAATTTGGCTCGCGGGTACGGGTAAACAGCCTATTTCCCGGAGAAAAGGGCATTTTGGTCTGCGACTGGCCCTACTGGTTGCAGCACAAGGCCAGCCTACCCTGTCCAGAGCTGCTGGCGATTGCCACCTTGCCGTTTCCCTCGATGGAGGATCCAAGAGTGGCCGGACGGGTGCAGTATCTGCAGCGCACCCAGCAGGACTGGTTCCGCCAATACCTCTTGCCAGTGGCGGCCAGCCAATTGCAGCGGGCTGTCGCCCCTCTGCGACAAGGCGCAGAAGCAGATGAAGCCTCCGGCTTGCCCACCCGCTGGGTGGCGATTTTGGATAGCCGCATCGTTGCCCGCAGCTATGGCGTTGCCCTCCTCAATGCCTTGGGGCCAACCCTGCGCATCCAGCAGCGCAGCCAATTGTTCGTTTAGGGATCCCTGGGCTTCTTGGCCTTGCTTTCAGCCCCTCTTCCTCAGGGAGAGGGGAGAGAGATAGGCAGATTTGTATCCTAGGAAGCCAAAGCCAACGGGGATCCGGGCTATTCTGAGTTCAGTCTGCTCTCAGCTTCCTCCTCAGAAATCATGACCAGTCCTGCTCTCAGCCCCGATACAGAACGGCGCGCCCAAGCGGTTTGGAAGCCGTTGCGCCAGGCCATTGTGGAAAGCTCGGGCTTCCGAGGATGGCTCCAAGGACGGGAACTGCCCAGCCAGGAGTCTGAGCTGGATCGTTTGGTACATTGCTACCTCGAGCAAACCCTCTCTCACCTGGCCTACTAGGATCCCCATAACCCCAGCCAAAGGGGCAGGGTAAACAAAGCTGCCAAGTAGCCTACGGCCAGGGCCGTCACAGTAAGCTCCCGATCCAAGTCGTATTCTTCCGTGAGCACCAGGGTGGCAATAGCAGGGGGCATGCCAGCCTGCAAAGTTAGCACCAGCTTGGCCAAGGGGGGATAGGGAGTCAAGGTTAACCCCAGGCCAACCAAGAGAGGGACAATCACAATTTTGATGAGGAGAGCCACAGCGGCAGGGCGAAAGGATCCCCAGCGTTTTACTTGGGCCAGTCGGATCCCGAGGAGCAGCAGGCTGAGGGGAATCGTGCTCCAGGCGAAGGCAACCAATCCTTGAGAGAGCCACCCCGGCAGGGGTTGGCGAGCTAGAGCTAGGCCGACAAAGAAGGCCCACAGGGTGGGGCTGCTCAGCAGTCGAGTCGCTGCCTGCCAGGGAGGAGGGTGGGAGGGGCTGTGGTGGCTGGCCACCCAAACCCCCAGCCCGTAGGCTGTAAAGAGCGTGCCCAACAGGTCGTAAAACAGGGCCCAGCCAAAGTAGGCGCTCCCGGCCACCGCCAAGCAGATGGGGTAACCCAAATAACCCGTATTTCCCAGGGTGGCTGTCAGATAGAAGCTGCCGCGCCGCCCCCTGCTCCAAAGCCAGGGATCCCCATCTTTGTTCCCCTGCCAGGCGTGGTGTTGCCATCTTAGCCAGGCGTTGGCCAGGGCAAATCCTAGCCCGGTTGCCAGCCAGCAGACCAACGGGGCCACCCAGATCTGGCCGGAGAGATCTACCCCCCGCATAAATCCAATTGTGCCCAGGGGCACCCCTACCCAAAACATGAAGCGGCCCAGCGCATGCGGAGACAGCCAGCGGCTCCAAGTAGGGGGCAGCCTCCTTTGCAGGAGAAACCCCAGCAGTGTCCAGCCCAAGAGGGGGAGATAAACCTGGAAAAGTGTGGTGAGCACGCCCAAGTGGCCCTAGGAGGGAGAGGAAGCGGATCCCAGCCTTGTCCTGGCAATCCATCAGGCAGGGATCTGCTGCTGTTCACGCAGGGCAAAGATGCGCAGAATCACCTCTTCTACCACCCGGTCTGGGGTAGAGGCACCGGAGGTGATGCCGATCTGCACCGGCCCATCGGGCAACCAACCCTCGGTAACAATTGGGTCTTGGTGGAGGGGCTTGTGGCGGATGCAGTTGGGGGGCTGGATGCAGTCGGGGCCATCGATGTGGAAAGAGGGCAGCCCCTTGGCCAGGGCAATTTCCTGCAGGTGAGTGGTATTGGAGGAATTGAACCCGCCGATTACCACCACCACGTCCAAGGGCCGCTCCAGCAGCTCAAACATGGCATCCTGCCGTTCTTGGGTGGCGTTGCAGATGGTGTTGAAGCTCATGAAGTGGTTATCCAGCTCCTGGGGGCCATATTTGCGCAGCATCGTGGTCTCAAACAGCTTGGCAATGGCGCGCGTTTCCCCCTCCAGCATCGTGGTTTGGTTGGCAATGCCAATCCGCTCCAGATCCCGATCCGGATCGAAGCCGGGAGACGTGGCCTTGCCGAAGCGCCGCCGAAATTCTGCCGCATCTCCGCCTTCCAAAATGTAGCGGGCGACCCATTGCGCTTCTTCCAGGTTCAGCACCACCAGATATTTCTCGGCAAAAGAGCTGGTGGCTACGGTTTCTTCGTGGTTGTACTTGCCGTGGATGACAGAGGTGAATTGGGCGGCGCGGTGTTTGTCCACCTGGTTCCACACGCGGGACACCCAGGGGCAGGTGGTATCGACGATCTCGTTGCCCTGCGACCGGAAAAACTCCATCTCCGATACGCTGGCCCCAAAGGCAGGCCAGATCACCACGTCCTCGGGCCGGATCTGGGAGAAGTCCTTCTTGCCATCCGGGCCTTTCTCCACAAAGCGGATCCCCATCTCCTGTAGGTGGCGGTTGACCAGAGGGTTGTGGATGATCTCGTTGGTGATCCAGATCTGCCGATCCGGAAAGCGGCGCCGCGCTTCGTAGGCATATTCCACCGCCCGCTCCACACCCCAGCAGAAGCCAAACGCCTTGGCCAGATGGATGGTGATATCCCCCTGCCGATAGCAGTAGGACTGGGCGCGGATCTGCTCCACCAGCGAGCTTTTGTAGGTGGTTTGCAGCTCCCGTTGCGCTTGATCCTTGTGCTCTTCAAACCCTTTGGCAAAGTAGGTGCTGGAGCTGCGCAGAGCCTTGCGCAGGGCACGCGGATCCTGGGGGGAGCTAGCCGGAGAAGAGGGTTGGGAATGAGGCATGGTTGTCACTTGGTCTGTGCACCGCTAACAGCAAAGGGATCCTCTCTCAGCTTACGCCCTGTCTTGAGTGCGTAGGTCACCCCGGCGGCAGGACAGCCCCCAAAAATCCGAAGGGATCCCAGACTCGATCCACAAGAGCCAGGGCAGCTACCGAGAGATTGCGCTCTCAGGAGGCGGCTGATCTTGCCTTTCCAGTTGCTGCAGCCGTTCCTGGAGCTGACGGGCAGTCAGGGAGAAGCTGCGCCCCGGCCAAAGCAAAGAGCCTAGCCCCGCCGTCAACAAACCCAGGCCGATGGCCGCGGCGATGAGAAACCCCAAGGGGAGCTCCACCGAGCGCCACATTAGAAAATAGACGGTCAGAGGGGTGGGGTTTTGTCCGGCCAGGACTGCCACTCCCAAAGCCAACAGCAGTGTCAAGGCCAAGTGGAACAGCAGCAGCATGAGGGATCCCGTCGCAACAGTTCTATTCTGCCTTGCTGGCCGACGGCGCAGGCCAGGGCTGCACTGTGCCATCGGGCAGGATGGCGCCGCTTAGGTCGGCACCAATCAGCACCGCTCCGCCTATTTTTGCCCCGCTCAGATCGGATCCCTGCAGTTGGGCACGGGTTAGCTTGGCTTCCCACAGGTAGGCCCCGTGCAAGTTGGCTTCCCGCAAATCGGCAAAGCTGAGATCGGCGCCAATGAGGTTGGCTTCCCAAAGGTTGGCACCGCGCAGGTTGGCCCCCATCAGGTTGGCGGAGCTGAGATCGGCTCCACGCAGATCCGCCTCCTGCAAGTTAACCCCGCTCAGCTTGCCAAAGGAGAGGTTGGCCCCTCTCAGATTCACCCCCTGCAGGGTGGCACGCACCAAGTCCACACCCACCAGGTTGGATTCTTGAAAGTTGCGCTCGCCGGCGGCATAGTTTGCCAGCAGCTCATCTGCAGTGGTCACTCGGGGCATAGCCGGGTACCCCCAATCGCCGAGTTTATCCAGCAACCCTTAATTGCCAAATGAGGTGCTGATGACTCAATGCTAGATGTTGGCCATTATACCGTCTATCTACAGCCGCTCGCGGTTCACGGCGGGCAAGAAGGGATCCCCGCCGCTGTCTCATCTGCCCTCTGGGGAGAGGGCGGGGTTGCTTCTGCTACCTTTTGGATGTGCAGCTCCAAGTAGCCGGTGGCCGGATCCGGCTGACGGGAGAAGCGGTACTCCAGGCTGTCGGCAAGGACAATCTCGGCGGTGGTGTAGATGAGGCAGCCAGGGCGCAGGTGCCCTCCCCAAGTTCGGCCTTGGGCATCGGCAACAGCCAGATGGAGATGGACGCCGTCCGGGCACAGGGATCCGCTCAAGGCCAGGATCTCCAGGCGCTCGGCCAACAAGTAATCCTCCGTTTGGTCGGCTAGACGCAGGGTGGCTTGGCTGAGGCTGCCAACAGCACTGAGGACAAAGGCTGCCTGCAGGGGTTGTTGGCGGGCAAAGCGCTCCAGCTCCTGCTTGAGGTCTTGGCCGGGCAGCAGGCGTAGGGGGTAGATCTTGAGGGATCCCGTGGGTAGAGGCTGTTGGCAGCCAGCAGCAGCAGCGCTCCCCGGTCGCCAGCCGGGCTTGACCACCGGGTAGGCACGGGCAATCACCAGGCAGTCGTCAGGCACAGGGTAGCGGGCAGGGATGGTGGAGCCGGCGGCAATGGTGACATCGGATCCCACCTTGAGGGGGGCCACCAGCACCGAGTTGGCGCCGGTCTTGCTGCGATCGCCGATTTCTGTGAAGTGCTTCTGCTGGCCGTCGTAGTTGGCGATGATCGTGCCGGCGCCGATGTTGACCTGGGATCCCAGCTTGGCGTCACCTAGGTAGGCCAGGTGGGCGGCGTTGGTGTGGGAGCCAATCTGAGTGTTTTTAACTTCCACAAAGTTGCCAATGCGGCAGCCGTCGCCAATGCAGCTATTGGGGCGGATATGGGCATAGGGCCCTATCCAGACATGGTTGCCGATCTGGCTGTGGCTGACCACCGAGTAGAGGATGTGGCAATCGGAGCCGATGGTGCTGGAGTCGATCCAACTGCCCGGCCCCAGGCGGGTGCGCGGCCCGATGCGGCACCTCCCGCGCAGGTGGGTTTGGGCTTCGATCACCACATCGGGGGCCAATTCCACCGTCTCTTCCAGGCTGACGCTGTCGGGATCCACAAAGGTGACCCCGGCTTCCATCCAAGCTTCCTTAAGGCGATCCTGCAAAATCTGGTGGGCTTGGGCCAGTTGGCGGCGGTCGTTGATGCCAACGATTTCCTGAGGATCCTCAGCGTCTAGGGCAATGGCTTTCTCCAGTAGTTTAACCGCGTCGGTGAGATAGTACTCCTGCTGGGCGTTGTTCCGCTCCAAACGGGGCAGCACCCGGGCCAGGGCCGGCCAATGGAAACAGTAGACGCCGCTGTTGATGCGGCGATTTTGCCGTTGGGCCGGGGTGCAGTCCCGCTCTTCCACCAGCTCCAGGATCCGCTGCTGGGCATCGCAAAACACCCGCCCATAGCCATAGGGATCCGCCACCTGGGCCGAGAGCAAGGTCACATCCGGCTGGACTTGGCGGTGGCGTTCCACCAGCGCCTGCAGGGTTTCCACCCGCAACAGAGGCACATCCCCGTTGACCACCAGCAGATCCCCTTGAAAGTTGCCAAGGACAGGCAGAAGCTGCTGCACCGCGTGTCCGGTGCCCAGTTGCTGGGCCTGCTCCACAAATTCAACCGGGTACCCCTGTAGGGTTTGGCGCACCTGCTCCTGTCCGTAACCCACAATCACCAGACAGCGCTGGGGCGCCAGGGCCAGCACCGTGCGCAGCAGCCGCTCGATCAAAGACAGGGATCCCAGCTTGTGCAGCACCTTGGGCAATTGCGACCGCATACGGGTGCCCTTGCCCGCTGCCAAGATTGCTACGGCCAGCTCCCGCTCTGCCATCTTTGCCCTCCGATCTGCCCCCATCAAGTATACGCGGCAGGCGCTGGTGTTCCCTCCCCCTCTGCCAAGCCCTGGGAAACTGCGCTAGCCTGGTGGCACGTGTAGGTGGGGCAGGGTATGGCCGAGAGTGAGGGCTCCGATACCCCTCTTCAAAAACGTCAGCGCTTGGTCCGCGAGGCAGCCGGCTGGCTGGCAGTGCTGGGGGTGCTGATCCCGGGACTGCAGCGCTTCTACATGGGCCACAAGCGCTGGGGCTGGGTGTACTTGCTGGTGGGGCTGATGGTGTTGGTTCCCTCTATTCCCCTGCAGATCCTCAGCTATGGGCTACGAGCGCTCTGCCTGCTGGAAGGGCTGTGGTTGCTTACCATGACCAATGAGGACTTCGATTTTCGCTTCAATCGGGATCTCATCGAGCTGGACTGGAGCAGCGCGAAAGGTCGGGAAGTCCGGGATCCCGAGCAGCAGTTGGAGCTCCAGTTGAAGCAGGGCTTGATTACCCGCGACGAATACGAGGAGCGCCGCCGCCACCTTCGCGAGATCTCTTGAGTGGGACTGCGATTGCTCCAAGATATTTCCGACCTACAGCCTGTTAATTTAAAAT
>NZ_JANSJA010000086.1:0-1198 GCF_047462335.1 Synechococcus sp. H60.1 | reverse complement strand
GCGATACGCGCCACTTCGCGTCCCGCGCGCGTGCTGCCCGTGAAGGTCACCGCCGAGATCAGCGGATGGCGGATGAGGTCGGGCGCCTGCTCCGTCTCCACAAACGCCAAGTAGAACAAGGAGTAGTCGAAGTGGATGCGATCGAGCGCGTGTTTGAAGGCGCGGGCGCAGGTGGGCGTGTTGGGCGCGGGCTTCAGCACGACCACATTCCCTGCGGCAATCGCAGGGATCGCCACACGCGCCACCTGCCAGAACGGGAAGTTCCACGGCATGATCGCCAAAATCACCCCCAGCGGCTGGAAGGCGATGTAGCTTTTCCGCGCGTCGGTCTCCACCTCGATGGGCTGGAGCATCGATTCCAGGTTTTCGGCGAGGTATTCGCACAGGCGCGCGCACTTTTGGACTTCGGCGCGCGCCTGCTTGATAGGCTTGCCCATCTCGCGGGTGATTTCGACGGCGAAGTCATCGGTGTCCTTGTGGAAGGCGCGCGCCATCACTTGCAGCGCGCGCACGCGCTCGGCGACGGTGGTCTCGCGCCAATGCAAAAACGCATAGCGCGCGCCCGCCAAACGCTCCTCAAGGGTCTCCCAGTCGTCGGTCGGGTACTCCCGAATGACCTCTTCCGTGTACGGGTTGCGCGAGATAAACGGCATCGTCAGAAGTTCAGTGTGCGCGACACGACCACAGGCAGCGTATCGGAGTAGGCAAGGTTGAACCCGCCGATGCCCAGCCCAGCCGTCCAGCCCGTTTTGGAGGCGTAGCCCGTGCGCAGCGCGATTCTGCCCAGCCGCTGCTCGTAGCCCAGCCGAATCTCGCCCTTGCCCGCGTTATTGCCGATGTCGATGAAGTCCACCGCAATCAGCGAGCCTGTCTCCAGTTCAACGGCGACGCCCGCGTTGTAGGTGCGCTTGAGGGGCTTGAAGTTGAAAATTTGCCCGTTGCGGTCGGTCGCTTGGAAGCGGATGTTCGGCTCGACGAAGTTCTCCACGACCAGTGCGAGCGTGTAGGTCTGATCGCCCGTCGGTCGCCACAGGAAGCCGAGGTCTATGCCTGTTGCGCTGAATTCGCGGTAGTCGCGTCCCTGCAGTTCGGAGGCGCGTTCGGCACTTTGCCTCTCTTGGAGCGCGTCTTGATTAGCGAAGTAGTGCGTGTAATAGAGTTTCAGGTTGCGCTGGCGCACGCCGACGGCGAGGTCGCC
>NZ_JANSJA010000085.1:0-1205 GCF_047462335.1 Synechococcus sp. H60.1 | reverse complement strand
CTACGCGCCGCTGACGCGAACGGTAGCCCTGCAGTTGGCAAGCCAACCACGAACCCCCCTCTGTTCCCCCGTATACGGGGGGATTTAGGGAAGCAGGCCCCGGTTTACAGCGACCCCCAAAAGCGCAATCCCGTTAGCACCGTTCAAATCTGCATCTCCCTCCCAGCCACAAGCCGGGTTGACACAACGAAAACGCTTCCCTTCCCGCTGCCCAAGCCACAAGCAGCGGTGACAAGTTTGCGAAGGGTAGGCAGGTGGCACTACCACCACCTTCACCCCTGCTCTTGCTGCCTTGTACTCTAGAAACTGTCTCCACTGGGAGAACGCCCAACTGTTCACCCGCCGACGCTCAACTTTACTACGCGACTGTTGATTGGTACGTTCTCTCATCCCAGTTAAGCCCTCCAAGGCAATGAGGCTACAGGTAGCTTTGGCCCTAGCAACAATGGCTAAGGACTCCGTCCCGCTGACGCGAGTAGAGATGCAGTGGTTCACCCAGGCTTGAAAGCGTCTCTCCCGACCAGACAGCCGTTGCAACAGCTCCCGGCATCGACGCCGAGTGCTGCGTGTGCCCTCACCGACCTTGCGTTGCAGAGCCGCTCTCAAGCGGGAGTAGTGGTCTCTGACCTGGTTCAACTGCTGTGCATTCCAGTGGTCTCCCTCAGAGGTGTGGGCAATATCCCTCCTACCTAAATCCACGCCCGTTGCCTTGACGGCGTGCTCCGGCTCTGGTACCTCAGACTCCACACCAATCTGGATGAAGGAGGAACCGTCTTGGCGTTTGACCAACGTAGCTGCTTTGGGATTTGAACCTGTTAGCCTGCCGCGCTGGTAGGAGCCAACATCCAGCTCAAAGCGTTCGCGTCCCTCGACGGTGGTCAGCGATACTGTCCAGTCCCTCTCACGGAAAAAGAAGATGCGGGCGTCATACGTGACAAAGCCGCCCTTAAACACTTTAACTGGACGGTTTTTCTGTTGGGCACTCTTACGTGCAGCGGTTAGCCTCCTGCCTACCTGTTGTGCCACTCGCGCTAGCGGGACGGAGTCCTTATTGCTGGAGAGACCAAACCGCGCCCGAATCTCACGGTAGCAAAGAGATTGGAGCTTAATAGCGTTAACTACTTTCTCTGGTGTGTTTTGGTTGACCCAGTTCAACGTAAGGCGCGGGATTCCCCACCGTCTATACGGTGGGGAGGGATAGCGCC
>NZ_JANSJA010000084.1:0-1209 GCF_047462335.1 Synechococcus sp. H60.1 | reverse complement strand
AAGACCACTTCTGCCCATTGGTTGACGCGAAGCTGGGTACGGGGATCCACGCGGGCCACAAACTCCTGCTCGGGGAGGATCCCTTCGGGGTCGGCGGCGCTGAGGTGGAGGAGGACTTCAGAGCCCAGGGGCTCAACAACGGCAACTCTGGCGCGCACGCGGGCGGGTTGGATCCCTGGGGGTTGGTACTGGGGATCGTGGATGTTTTCCGGGCGGATGCCGAAGATGACCGGCTGGCCGGCGCGGGGCCGATAGGGATCCGCCTGGTGGGAGGGGATGGGCACGCGGAAGGCGCCGCTATCCACCCAGAGGGTGCCCTCTTGCTCCCGCAGCTTGGCTGAGAAGAAGTTCATGGAGGGGCTGCCGATGAAGCCGGCCACAAACAGGTTGGCGGGGCGGTTGTAGAGGGCCTGGGGGGTGTCCACCTGTTGCAGGCGGCCATCCTTCATGACGGCAATGCGGTTGCCCATGGTCATGGCTTCCACCTGGTCGTGGGTGACGTAGATGAAGGTGGTGCCCAGTTGCATGTGTAACTTGCTGATCTCGGCCCGCGCCTGCACCCGTAGCTTGGCGTCGAGGTTGGAGAGGGGCTCATCCATCAAAAACACCGCCGGGTTGCGCACAATGGCCCGCCCAACGGCGACCCGCTGCCGCTGTCCACCGGAAAGTTCCCTGGGCTTGCGGTGGAGGAGGTGTTCGATTCCCAGCCGCTTGGCCACCCCCCGAACCCGGCTTTCGATCTCCGCCCTAGGCAGGCCGCGCAGCTTAAGGCCAAAGGCCATGTTCTCGGCCACAGTCATGTGGGGGTAGAGGGCATAGGACTGGAAGACCATGGCGATGTCCCGATCCTTGGGGGGAACGTCGTTCACGCGGCGGTCGCCGATGTAGATGGAGCCGGCGCTCACCTCTTCCAGGCCGGCCAGCAGGCGCAGGGAGGTGGTCTTGCCGCAGCCGGAGGGGCCAACGAAGACGAGAAATTCCCCGTCTTCAATGGCGATGTTTAGGTCGTGGACGGCCGTGGTGTCGCCGTAGCGCTTGGTAACGTGTTCGTAGGTCACGCTGGCCATGCTCTCGCTCCCCAGCCACTTCGCCCTCAACCTTATCCAACCCCCGGGGCAGAGGTCAAATCGGATCCCTGGGAGGGAGTATTCCCTCACCCCCAGCCCCTCTCCCTGAGGGAGAGGGGAGTTGAGGATCGACCAGCCAAAA
>NZ_JANSJA010000083.1:0-1224 GCF_047462335.1 Synechococcus sp. H60.1 | reverse complement strand
GGATCCCAAACCCCCGGCTCAAACCCCCCTGCAATGGTGGCCCCCACCGTTGGGCAGACGCTGTCAAAGGCGCGGCGGCCGTAGAGCTGCTGGGCAATGGGGGAGGCCGTCCCCATGGCATCCACCAACAGGCGGGATCCCAGAGAGAACGCTTCTTGAGTGGTTAAGTCCTTAACCACCACTGTGACGCCCTGCTCCTCGATGTAGGCCCGCTGAAACTCGCTGCGCTCGTAGATGGCACCACCCCTGGATCTCAAGATTTGACCACAGAGCTGCAGGAGCTTTTCGGCATCAATGGCCAGGTTGAGCACCGTCGGCGTGTGCAAGACGGGGGCGCGCACGGGGCTGTTGCCATCAAAAAACTTGTTAAACCCATCGGTGTATTCCCTGAGGATGAGGCTCTCCATCTCCTCAGGGCTGAGGAGGCCAAACTCCACCAGCGTCTGCAGCTCCCGCCGCGAAATGTTCCACTCCCGATTCATGCGGCCAAAGGGGAGCCGTTCCACCAAGGCTACGCGATAGCCTAGGCGGGCCATGGCTGCGCCGTAGATGGCCCCCAACGCCCCGCCCACAATCACCAAGTCCCACTCCAAGGGGGCAGGTTCAGGGGCCGGCTGGCGAAACAGCACCGGCTGCCGCTGAGGATGGGGGGATTGCACTTCTTCCCGCCAGCGCTTCTCCCACCAGTAAACCCGCTGCAGGTCGAACTCGCCGTTGGGAATGCGGCGGAAGTACTTTACCGTCTGCGGGTAAAAAGGCTCCAGTTGCTCAAAGATGGATCCCTGGCTGGGATCGACCTCTGGCAACTGCGGGTAGCGGTGGGGAAATTGGCTTTGGATCGCCCTCTCCACTTCCTTTAGCCAGCGGTTCTGCCGGGGGAAAGGCCGCTCTGACCACTGAAAGATCTTGAGATAGGTGGTGTTCAGCCCCGACCAGAGGAAAGCGGCCAGCTTGGCTCCGGATCCCTCTAGGCGCAGACCGCTGGGGGTAAGCACCTTTTGGCTGCCCATAGGCAGAGGCAGGTGCTCCTGCAGCCAGCGCAGCACTTGAGCGGTATCTGGGCAAGGGATCTCGCGGTAGTAGAGGGGCTTGAGCACAGCGCCAAGACACAAAGCCAATTTTTACCCATTGTGACACGACGGGATCCCTGAGGGGGCGGTTGTCTCAACCATCCGTCCCCGGAGACGTCAGTAGCGCTCAGGAAGGGAAAGTGGCAAGTCCCAA
>NZ_JANSJA010000082.1:0-1230 GCF_047462335.1 Synechococcus sp. H60.1 | reverse complement strand
CCAAGGTCTGGGGCCGCCTTTGTTTTCCTTCAGCTTTTGGGGATCAGCCGCTTGGGACAGGCGGCGCGGATGTGGGATTCGCTCAGATCGGGCATGAGGGCCAGGGCGCGTTGGGCATCGATTTGCGCTTCGCACACCGCCTCCAGCACCTGCTCGGCCATCAAGGAAAGGGGCATATCGGCGGTTTGCTCAGGATCGGTATCCTCTCTAATTTGTCGCACTCCCACCGGTGGGGGTGGCAACACCGGCGGAGCCGACTGGGGGGGCAAGGTGGTGGAGGTACCCACCTCCAACTGCGCTTCAGCCAGGGCCACACCGTGCCCTGCCACCAACAGGGATCCCAGCAGTAGGGATCCCCCCAACCTACCCATTTCTTGGCTGAGCGGGGCGCGCTTCTTTAGACCTTCTCCAAGGCCACCGCTGCCCAACCTCTTGCCCAGTGCTTCGCCACTCATCTTACCTCTCCAAAACCACCCCTTCGCTCAAGATATCCAACAAACCTTGAATTTGCAGTAGGCTATCGTTGGCTCCCAAACCGTTTGCAGACTCCCCTATGGCTCGTCTATCCCAAGAGCTAGCCCGATTTGCCTGCCTTCCCGCCAACCCAGAGCAGCCTGAGGGATCCCCACCCGTGGCGATCTGCATTGAAGAGATTCTCAAACTGGCGGGCGAGCGCAGCTTTGGCTTGTTTTTGGCAGTGCTGTCTTTTCCCTCGGCTTTACCTCTGCCGGCCCCTGGCTATTCCACTCCCTTTGGCGTGGTCATCCTACTGCTGGCCCTGCAAATGCTGGCAGGGCGAACCACTCCCTGGTTGCCACCATGGGTGCTGCAGACATCGATTGAACGGAAGCAATTGCAAAAGTGGGTGCAGGCCGGGATCCCATGGTTGCAGCGCATTGAAAAAGTTGCCTGCCCCCGTTGGCAACGAGTCTGCACCAGCCGCCTGGGCCAGGTCTGGCTGGGCACTTGGATTGGTTTG
The DNA here is from genome assembly GCF_047462335.1 of Synechococcus sp. H60.1. Classification (NCBI taxonomy): domain Bacteria; kingdom Bacillati; phylum Cyanobacteriota; class Cyanophyceae; order Synechococcales; family Synechococcaceae; genus Synechococcus; species Synechococcus sp. H60.1. The sequence goes on along the minus strand of NZ_JANSJA010000082.1, from coordinate 251 downwards.
ATGGGCATTTCCATGATCATTCCCGTGCCCGGCACCAACACCCTGCCGGCGATGGGGATCTTCGTCACCGCCTTCGGTCTCCTGGAAGAAGATGGGCTCCTCTGCAGCCTGGGATCCCTGATCTGTGTGGCAGGGGGGCTACTGACCACTTCCATTTTGGTGGGCCTGTGGCTGGGGGGAACGACTCTGTTGGATTGGCTGAGAAGATAGCGCCCTAGCAGCCCCTCTCCCGGAGGGAGAGGGGAGTTGGG
>NZ_JANSJA010000081.1:0-14053 GCF_047462335.1 Synechococcus sp. H60.1 | reverse complement strand
GTCTCCTCAGTTGACTGACTTTTTGAGTCATAGAGTTCTTCGGAGCAGCCGCATTTTAAGCAAGGGAGGAGCAGGCAACGGTTCTCCCCACAACAGTCTGAGCCTCTGCGGGCCTTATTCTGGTGAGATGGGCGAGTTAAACTGCCTCTCGATGATGTGGCAAATTTGCCGGGCAGCGGTGCCGTCGCCGAAGGGGTTTTGGGCCTGGGCCATGCGGGCGTAGGCCTGGGGATCCGTGAGCAATTCTCGGGCCGCCTCCAGGATCTTTTCGGGATGGGTACCCACCAGGCGGGCGGTGCCGGCAGCAACGGCTTCCGGCCGCTCGGTGGTCTGCCGCAGCACCAGCACCGGCTTGCCCAGGGCGGGGGCCTCCTCTTGAATACCACCGGAATCGCTGAGGATGAGAGTGCAGCGCTGCATGGCGCTGACCCAGCAGGGGTAGTCCAAGGGCTCGGTAAGAAAAACTCGCTCCCGGGATCCCAAAAGGGCCTGCAGGGGATCCCGCACCGCGGGGTTGGGGTGGAGAGGCAAGAGGAGGGCCGTATCGGGGAACTCCGCCAAAATCTGCAGCAGAGCCTGGCCGATGGCTATTAAGGGATCCCCCCAGTTTTCCCGCCGGTGCACAGTAACCAACAAAACGCGGTAGCGCTGCCAGTCTAGGCCGGGGATGGGGCAAGGGATCCCGTGGGCGGCCACCTGCAGCAGGGCGTCGATGACGGTGTTGCCGGTGCAGTAAATGGAGCCAACCACGTGGCTTCGCTTCAGGTTATCCACCGCTTGCGGGGTGGGGGCAAAGTGCAGGCTGGCCAACTGAGAAATGAGACGGCGATTGGCCTCTTCAGGAAAAGGGTGGTAGAGATCGTCAGTGCGCAGGCCGGCTTCCACATGCCCCACCGGGATGCGTTGATAGAAAGCGGCCAGGGCAGCGGCAAAGGCGGTCGTAGTATCGCCCTGCACCAGAACCAGTTGGGGCTGGCGCTCCTGAAAATAGGGTTCCAGGCCGCGCAGGGTGGCTTCGGTGATGTCAGTCAGGCTTTGGCGGGGACGCATGATCTCCAGATCCCGATCCGCCCGTAGGCCGAAGAGCCGCATCACCTGATCCACCATCTCCCGGTGTTGCCCTGTCAGGATCACCTCAGTGCGCAGGTGTGGACTGGCCCGCAGGGCCTGGATTACCGGAGCTAGCTTAATGGCTTCGGGCCGCGTGCCCAAGATCACAGAAACCAGAGGAAGGGAGGTCATAGGCTCAAGGGCATCGGCGCTTGGGGGAGGCGAGCAGCTCTGGCTCGGCTCCAGACAGAGCGACCATCAAATCAGGTTTTGAAATCAGGTTTTGGAAAGGGCCTGACTGGTTCTCAAGTTGCGGCAGCACAGCCTCTGTAGATGGGGATGTCCCTGGGGCCAACTATAGGCAAAGAGAAACCAGCAGAGGGCGCTTCCCCCGATCTTAACCCCCGATTGCTCTACCCTTTGCTTCGCCGAAGCCAGCCCTGGGCAGGGATCCGGCAAAAAACATCAAAACCAAACAGCGCTGCTCGATCCCTGCCCACCTTGCCCAAGTGGGCCTGGAGGCTGCCGGGCCAGCGACAGTTACCAGGGCCTCCAGATCCAGCCAAAAGCCTGGAGAGACAGGAATCCGTATCCGCCCTCTTCTAGCTTGCCAAGGACTACGGCCCGCCAAGACGAACTGCGCAGCAGACGCTTACGCATCCCCCAGAGAGACTCTTAGCGGCGTTTGATCCGGAGAGTATCTTGTCGATATCTTGTCGTTCGATGGTTGCCTCAGACGGGCTAAAAGCCCAAAGCTGGCCCCGAGCCTATATCCAGCTCATCTCATCACAAACGAGGGTAAACACCGTTGCACAACTGGCCACCAGCAGCGATATGAAGGGCGGCTGGCCATGAGCCATGCAAATAGCCGCTGCCACCGAAGCGCCTACAGCAGCGGAAAAAGTGCGACCTGCCCAGTTGCCTTTGGAGGGTTTGTCAGAGGGATTAAATTTGTTAAACATTTTGACGCAAGAAATAGGGTACAAAAGGGATGATTCACAAGATTTCGCCTCAGGCTATCACCCTCAGATGAAATTTCGGCGGGATTCAGGACTATTCTCAATATTTCTTCGCTTAGGCTTCAATCTTTCGTAAAATTGCGCTGAGGTGTTCGTAATCATCTCGCAACAGCGAGCTCAACTGCCGCCCTGCTTGCACCAACCAGTGGCGATCCCGGTTCAAGATCCGGTAAGTCTGACGGATGACAGCGGCCACCAACTCGTCGCTGGGGATCCCGTTGACACGCAGCAGGGTGCGCAAAAACTCAAAAGAGCGGCAAAACTCCCTTACCTCGCTTTCAGAGCAGGGGTAGACCGGCTGGTGAATCTGGGGCGGGCGCGGCGGCAGGTACTGATAAACTCGTCCCCCGCCAACGAAGCCGACAATGGCAGCGCGGAAATCGCTGCGCAACATGGCGAAAATCTGGGGCTGCTGCTCCCGCAGCTCCTGTGTGGAGAGGCCCAACGCTCTGGGGCGGTGAACCGTATCGATGGGAGTCATGGCGGCGTAGCAGACCACCCCATAGATTAGGTTGCCGGTCTCCTCGTCTTGGGAGCGGACCCAACTGCCGAGAGCGGGCAGGGTCGGGAAGGTCAGGCGTTCCGGCCTTAGGCACTGGGCCACAAAAGTTGTGGTGTCGGCCTCCACCACCTCTCCTAGGGCAGAGGGGGGTGGGGAGATGGCTCTGGCTCGCATCCTTCCTCCGGTTTCTCAAGGCCAATGGCTGGGGGGTCGCTCCACGGATAGAGAGGGCAAGCAGGAATGGGCGGCTGACTCCCCTCTCCTTGAGGGGAAGAGGGCGGCAGGGAGGGCCACTGCTCAGCCCTCGAAGGGCAGCCCAGAGCCAGGGGAGAGGCGGGTCGGTGGGGGTTCTTCTGCTGGCTCTGCCTGTTGGTGGCGGGCCTGGGCCCGTTGCAAGGCTTCCCGCACCACTGCAAAGCCAGTGCCTCCAGGGCTGAGCCGCGCCGCCACTACCCGCTGGGGAGCGATGGCTGCCAGAATATCCGCTTCAAAGGCCGGGTGAAAGCTTTTCCAGCGCTCTAAGGGCAGATCCTGCAGCAGGATCCCCTCTGCCATACAGGTACGCACGATCTGGCCCACCAGATCGTGGGCGCTGCGAAAGGGGATCCCTCTGCGCACCAGGTAGTCGGCCACATCGGTGGCGTTGGAGAAATCTTCCCGTACGGCGGCCTCCATGCGTTGGGTTTGGAATTGGATGCCTTCCCGGAGCAGGATTGTCATCGCCTGCAAGCAGGCCTTTACAGTATCAACGGTATCGAAGAGCCCCTCTTTGTCCTCTTGCAAATCTTTGTTGTAGGCCAGAGGCAGCCCCTTCAAGGTGACCAGCAAAGCTTGGAGATGGCCGAACACCCGCCCTGTCTTGCCCCGCACCAATTCTGGCACATCGGGATTCTTTTTCTGGGGCATGAGGCTGGAGCCGGTGGCACAGGCATCGGTGAGGGCGACAAAGCCAAACTCCTGCGTGGCCCAGAGGATGATCTCTTCCGAGAGACGGCTGAGATGCACCAGGATCAGGCTGGCGGCAGCGTGGAACTCCACAAGGAAGTCGCGGTCGCTCACCGCATCCAGGCTGTTGGCGCTGATGCGCTCAAACCCCAGCAGATGGGCAACAAGCTGCCGGTCGATGGGCAAGGAAGTGCCAGCCAAGGCCCCGGATCCCAGGGGGCAGACGTTGACCTCTTCCCGCACCCGCCCCAAGCGTTGCCAGTCCCGCCAGAGCATTTCTTCGTAGGCTAGGAGGTGGTGGGCCAAGCTGATGGGCTGGGCCCGCTGCAGGTGGGTGTAGCCAGGTAGGAGCGTCTCCACGTGCTGGTCGGCCAAGTCCAACAAAACCCCCCGCAGCTCCCAGAGGAAGTGCCGGATAGCGTCGATTTGATCCCGTAGGTAAAGGCGCAGGTCGGTGGCCACTTGGTCGTTGCGGGAGCGCCCCGTGTGCAGTTTTTTGCCCACTTCCCCCACCAAGGCCACCAGGCGGCGCTCGACGGCGTAGTGGACATCTTCCGCCTCAGGGTCAGGCTGGAAGCTGCCCTCGGCAACTTCCTTCTGGATCCGCTCCAGCCCCTGCCGAATTTGCTCTGCCTCTTCGCGGCTCAAGATGCCGCAAGCCCCCAGCATCTGCACGTGGGCCAGGGATCCGGCCACATCGTAGGGCAAAAGGCGAATATCGAAGCCGATGCTGGCGTTGAAGCGGGCAATCTGAGGGTGCAGGGATCCCGCAAAGCGTCCGCTCCAGGGGCGCGGGGTGGAAGGTGCCGTCGGCTGGGACATGGACTCGGAAGGAGGATAGGGATCGACCACCACAGAAAGACTCGTCTAAAAAAGTAAGCCAAGCAGCGACGGCCAAGGCGCCGCCACCTCAGGGCCAAGGAATCCGAGTGCCACCGCCTCTAGTGGGAGCTGGTGATGCTCTTGAGCATGTAGCCCGCCACGATTCCTATCAAAAGCGCCCAAATTTGGCCCGATTCCACGAAGTTGTTCCAACCCCTGCGGATATCGGCCAGCACGTCCTGCCGGAACACCTGGGCGACAATCACTTCCGTCTGCAAGGCCGGCGAGGCCGGCAAGTAAACCGAGGAGAGCTCGGAGCCAGGAGCAGTGAAGTGCATGCTTATACCTCAGGCAAAGGTCAACTAGGAAAGCGGGCCACCACCCAAGAGGCTTCCCTAGCTAGAGAGTACCCTTAGTTTGAACCTTCGTAGCTAGGTTGGCTCAGAATCGGGCAATACTTTCAACACCACCAGCGTTGTATCGTCCACCGGCTCAGGCCGCAGGGAAATCTCATCCTGAAACAAGAGCTCCGGATCCGCCGGCGGCTCTGGGGCAACAGGACGGGATCCCTGGCGGCCCCGGAAGGCGTCCATCTGCTCAAAAAGGTTCTCCAAGATCTCCTCGGGCGACTCGTAGCGACTGGCAGCATGTTGAATGGCGTCCATCAAGCCTGAGGTCTCCAGCCGCTCCCCGCGGGTATTGGCGGCCTCGACATAGCCATCGGTGTAATAGACTACAACATCTCCCGGCTGCAGTTGCACGCAGGCTTCCGAGTATTGGCTGTGTTCCTCTAAGCCAATCAGCGCTCCTTCTGTGTCTAGGGGCTGGATGTCGCGGGTGCGGGCCCGCCACCAGAGGGTGGGGTTATGGGCAGCGTTGCTAAAACAGAGGCGACGGGAGCGGGGATCGTATTCTGAGTAAAACAGGCTGATGAAGCGATTGGAGTTTTCCAGATCGCTGTACATGGCCCGGTTGAGATGTTGGAGAACGCGGGCCGGCGAGTGGCGGTTGAGGGCTTCTGCCCGCACCATGGCACGGGTCATGCTCATCAACATGCCGGCAGGGACACCTTTGCCCATCACGTCCCCAATCACGATGGCCAAGCGAAAGTCTTCGGATGGTTCAGGGGAAGGGGCCAGGGATCCAACCGGCTCATCGGCGGCGGCCTCAGAGTTTTCCGGCCGCTCGCTGGGGATCTTGATGAAATCATAGTAGTCGCCCCCCACCTTGCTGGCCACGCGGCAGCGGGCCGCCAGCCGAATGCCCTTGACTTGGGGGTAGTGGCGGGGCAGCAGTTGGGTCTGGATGTAGGAGCCAATCTCCATTTCTTTTTCCAGAGCCATTTTGCGGCGTAAGGCCGCCGTCAAGCGCTCGTTCTCGATGGCCACGCCCGCTTGGTCAGCCACCAACCGCAGCAGTTGTTGGCGACGTTCATTCCACTGGTAGCCGGGCTGACGGCTGAAGACGTACAGGCGCCCCTGGACGGAGCTGCGAATCAACAGCGGCGTCCCGAACAGGCGCACATCTGGCCCCAGGCTCTGGCGCAGGCGTTCGTCCAAGAGATGTTCCAAGGCCGGGATCTTCACCGACAGGGATTCCTCGGTTTTTAAAATCGGCTCCTGAGCCGACAGAGCTTGGGCGATCTGCTCCATCTCGGCGCGAATCTGCTCGCGCCGGTTCAGATCCGAACAATGCAGTTGATCCAACTGAATAGTGCCGTTGGGGTTGAACAACACCAGCGCTCCGCCCTCGGCATCGGTGAGTTGGCTGGCCACAAAAGCAGTGAGCTCTAGGATCTGGTTTAGGTTGTTGAAGGAGCGCAGGGCAAAGGCCAATCCCCCTAGCAAATACAGCATCGGCTGCTGTTCTGTCCCCAGCTCTACCACCGGCTCCGGCTTCGGCGGGGCGGGCAAGATGGCCGGTTTCACTTCCGTCAGCTCCCTCTCCTCCAAGGCCGCCTCGGGCTCCTCCTCTGGGCCAACTTGAGCCGAGCGCAGATCGCCCTGCTCATCGAGGGGCGACAGCGACGCAGCCGGAACGTTGGTGGGAAAGGAGTTTCTGTCCGCACCTTGGGCAAGCAGAGACTCTGACCAGGACAAACCCGACAGCCCGGCAGGGGGCTGCGCCGGAAAGGCTTTTTGCGGGTTGTGCTCATCCATCGGGAAGCTAGAGGAAATCCCCTGGAAACATAACGATGCAGTTTAGCAAAAATATCAGAAGCTCTATCACAAAAGTTTTAGCCCAATCCCAGTAGTCCTCCTTACGCCCGGCGGCGCTGACGGGACCCCTGACTCAGCTCCTGGTAGAGCTGCTCCAACTGGCTGAGGTTGTGGCTGAGGGTATAGCGCTCCAGCACCCGCTGGCGGGCTTTCATCCCCAGCAGTTGCGTAAATTCCCGTTGATCCCGCAACAGAGGCAGCAGCGTTTGCAGCTCCACCGTCACCCGCCCCGGATCCAACAGGATCCCGGCTCCATCGGCCAAAACCTCGCCATCGGCCCCGACGTCGGTAGCCACTGCCGCTACCCCACAGGCCATCGCCTCCAGCAGCGACAAAGACAGCCCCTCAATCAAGGAGGGCAGAATGAACACGTCGGATCCCCGCAGGATCTCGATGCGCTGCTGCTCGTCGGCAACGTAGCCCAGCCAGTGGATCCCGTGCTGGCGGGTGTAGAAAGGCTTGAGGGTATTGAGCAGGGGTCCATCCCCCACAATCAGGAGGCCACACTTCTCACCCATTTGAGCCTGCTTCCAGGCTTTGAGCAGGGCCTCGACATTTTTTTCCGGCGAGATCCGTCCTTGGTAGACAAAGACCCGCTCCAGCCCCAACCGTTGCTTCAGGGTGGAGGGCCCCGGCGAATACTTATCCACGTCGACGCCGTTGGGGATGACCACCACCTGCTCGCGGCTCACCCCCAGCCTGACCAAGATCTGCCGCTGTGTTTCCGAGAAGACGATGGTGCGGTCGTAGTGGGCCAAACAGGGGGCATAGAGCTGATAGGCCAGGTATTGGGTGCGGGAGGCGATGTTGCGCCGCCGTCGGTCAAAAGCCGGGTGGAAAGTAGCCACCAGGGGCTGGTTGAGCTCAGCGCAGATCTCCGGCAGGACAAAATCGATGGGAGAAATCGTCAGCGAGGCATGCACCAGATCCGGCTGCAATTCCCGTAGGGCTTGGGTCAGCAACCGCCGGGCGTTGGGAGCCGGGATCGTGTAAATCTGCGACTTGTACAGACAGGGCAGGGAAACATCCCGCCCCGCCAGCTCAGCATGCCAACGGCTCCCCCGACGGGATCCCTCTACAGCAGGGGCCTCCAGGCTGGGGGAGGGGCTTTCGTTAGTGAAATGGAAAAAGCTCACCTGATGTCCCCGCTCCAAAAGGCCGTTGGTTACCTCACGGCTATAGGTGACGTTGCCACAGAAAGGTGCCTTCTTGCCTATCCAGGCGATGTGCATGGGCGGATCCCTACGGCGCCAGAACGCTGATCTGCAACGGGATGTGCGATTCAAAGCCTCTATAAGGGTAGCAGACTCGCATCCCACGTCGGCCCGCTGCTCCCCTCTCAGGGGAGAAACCTAGACCGACAAGGCATTGACAGATACCCAGCCCTACGCCGCAGCTATCCAGGAGAAAAACTTATCTGTGCCCCTCTCTACCCAGCAGACCCCAGAGGTACAGCCCCGCCGACCCGGTCAGGGCTGCCAGGCCGAGAAACGTCCAGGCAAGGCCGAAATACGTTTCCGCCACCCCCGCCAAAACCAGCGGCAAACTGAGAGCAATGTTGACCGCATTGTTCTGCAGTCCAAAAACCTTGCCGCGCAGATGTTCGGGGGTCTCCTCCTGGAGCAAGGTTTGCATGGGCACCGCCACCAACGCCCCTCCACAGCCCAGCAGGGCAATCCAAGCCAAGCTGGGAAACAGCTTCCCCTCCGTCCAGGACAAGGCCGCCAAGGACAGACACAGCAACAGGGATCCCAGCCCACTCCAGGCGCGACGGCTCACCTGCCGGCCTGTATGCCCCACCCAAAAGGCGCCAATGGCCATGCCCAGGCCGGCAGCCGCCAGCAACACCCCAAACTGATCTGCCTCCAGCTCCGCCGTCACCTCGGCCATGCGCACCGCCAAGACCGCCAGCGCCGCAAACAGCGAGTAGAGCACCACCATTTGCAGCAGGGCCGCGCGGATCAAGGGCATTTGCCCGATGTATTGCAGGCCCAGCTTGAGATCTTCCCAGAGATGGGGGGCCTGCCAAGGCCGGGGCTCCAGCCTCTCGTGGGGTTGCAACAGCAGCAGCAGGGATCCCGCCAACAGGTAGGCTCCCCCCACCAACAGCTCTGGCCCTACCTCCCAGCCGGGCAACCACGCGCGCACCCAGCGATCCGCCAGCGTTAATAGGGGCTCGCCAATGGCAAAGCCGACGATCAGCGAAGCCATCATCGTCGTGGTGTAGAGGGAGTTGGCCGCCAACAGCTCCCGCCTAGGCAGGATCAGCGGCAGAGTGGCCTGTTCAGCAGGAGCAAAAAACTGGGTCAAGACAGAGACGGCAAAGCTCACCAGCAACAGGCTGCCAAAGCCCAAAGGGATCCCTGGCCAAAGGTCACGCCCGGCGGTGAGCCAGAGCAGCGGCGGCAACAGCAGCACCAGGATCCCGCGCACCACGTTGGAGAGCACCAGCACCCCCTTCTTGGGCCAGCGATCCACAAACACCCCTGCCAGACTGCCCAACAACACCGCCGGCAGCGTAAAAGCCAGCATAACCGCCGCCACCCAGCCGCTGATGGAGGCCCCTTCCGGCTGAAACTGCCTCGAGATCAACCCAATCAGCAGCACCAACAACACCTTGTCGGCCAACTGGGAAAACACCTGCCCCATCCACAGCAGCAGGAAGTTGGGTCGACGCAGGACGGCAGCAAAGTTTCCCAGGCCTGTCCCTGAGAAAGGGGAATCCACTTGGCTATCCTCTTTGGGATCCTGGGGAGGGGGCTCTGGCAAGGGATCCCCCGACGAACACTTCAGCGAGCCGGAGGGGGGACTTGCCGGCGGCTCAAGTGGGGGGGCCTCTGACTTCAGCACCTCAGTTGAAGGAAATGTGGAAGGAAGATCCCGAAGATGAGAAGTCCGGTGGCAGACCTCCACCTCCCCTTCCGGCCAGTCCCATCGTTGCTCCAAAGTCATGGTGCCCCCGTCCAGCATATCCCTCTCTCCCGCCTTGGCTTTCCCTGCCGCGCTCCAGCATTACCGCTGCTGGCTTGGGAGAGGTGCCCTAATCTTAAATCTTGACCTAGCCTGCAATCAAACTTGCCTCCCCTCCAGGGCAGCTTACCCCTGGCCGCCCAAGTTGTGCCTCCCCCCTGAGCAAGCCGCTAAGGCGATGGTGGGGAAAGGCTATCAGCTTTCTGACAACGATAGGGAGCGCAAGGGATCCGGGATCGACTCGCTGGGGGCTACAAAGCTGCCCTTTTCCACAAAAGTGAGGCGCAGCGCCAGCCAACGGATGAAATCCTCATTGGTCGAGACCACTGCCCCCAGCGGCTCCTTCAACTTGTTGCGTAGGAGCCTTAACTCTGGAGCTTCCATGAAAGCCGGCTGGGGCACCCAAAAGAAATCGATGGGGCGATGGTGCTCCTCATAGTGTCGGCGACGCTCCTCCAGCACTTCCTCCAGAGGTTCAGAGCGCAAAAAAGACAGATTGGCAACAATAAAGTGGTAGGTGGTGGGCTCAGCAGCAGGCATACTCTGAAAAGTGTAAGATTCAAACGCCTAGAGGGGGGTTCCTGGCAAAAACACAACTTCTCCCGCCGGCTCTTGCCTAGAGTTGCCAACTTTAACCTACTGGCAGGATTAGTTGGCAGACTTGAGTAAATGCAGGGCCGGATCGCGAGATCTGCGGAGGGACTGGCAGTCTTGCAACTGCCGGAGGACAGGTAGCCGCGCTATCACTTCCTCAGGGGACATAGAGTGCTCTGAAGCCTGCTTGAGGATAGGCAGAGCTTGAGCTGCCCATTCCTGCGCCCAGAGGGGAGTTGAAGGGGTTTCCCCCTGCTCCAAGAGTTCCTGGCAGAGGGCAGTCGAGCGCTCCAAGTCGCCGCTTCCCTGATAAGCCATAACCAGGGCTACCCGCGCCAAAGCGCATTCCTCAGGATCTATCCTGGAACCGTTGCGCTCTTTCTGGCGGGGTGAGCTCTCCTGAATCGAGCAGCAGTAGCAGAAAGACTCGAGAAGGTTGATCGCCTCTAAGTAGCGCTCCTGCTTGAGAGCAGTGATGCCGGCACGGAGGGATCCATACGGAGGGGACATGAGCCTAAGTATAAGATAAGAAAGGATTCCGACCGCCTTGCACTGAAGGGCGTTGATGACTTAGCTTCTTATCCGAGGTTTCGTGTCTGATACTACTATACAGCTTTTGGCCAAGCGACCGCGAATCTCCTTACCCTCTTAAGCTTTTGGCAAGGGCGCTCAACTCTTACGGGCCAAGATATAAGTGCTGACGTAGTGGGTTTCTCGGCGCAACACCTCACAGCCTGCCTGCTGCAGGCGCACCCCCAGATCATCGCGGATGTAGTCCCGGTAGTAGGGTTCGTGGAAGGTTTGCACAAAAGCTTCCATCGTCTCCTCCAGCTCCGGCGAATCCAAGAGTTGCACCGAGTCGCAGATGACAATGACGCCCCCCGGCTTCACCACGCGGCTCATCTCGTTGATGACCTTTTGCCGGGCCGGGCCGGGCAGCTCGTGGAAGAGAAACACACTGACAACCGCATCAAAGGTGGCGTCGGCATAGGGCATAGCCTCAGCGTTGGCGCGGATGAGCTGGGGCAGCTCCCCAGGCAACTCCTGCAACAGGCGGTTGGCCTTGCGCAGATAGGCAGGGGAAAGGTCCAGGCCATACAGTGCCGCGTTGGGCAGAGCTCCCCGCAAAAGGCGCAGCGTGCGCCCCGTACCACAAGCCACGTCGAGAATGTGGGGAGCCGATAGAGCAGGATCGAGGGCATCCTTGAGCAGCCGGATTACCCGTCGCCGCATGGCATCCGCCGTGCCCCCAAACAGCAGCTCCACCTGGAGGTCGTAGAGCTCAGCCGAGCGATCGCTTAGGTAGCCGTTGGTTTGGTAGTGGAAATTCTGCAGGTAGTATTTCGGGTAGCCCTCTGTGGAGATGTCTGGAGAAAACTCCTGGTAGCGCCGACTGTGGACCCGTTGGGTAATCTGGGGCAGTTCCAACCACACGGCTGGGTAATAGCGAGCAAAGTCCAGCCAGGGGTTGTCAAAGAGAAGCGCGTGAGGGTAGTAACCTGCCTCGGCATCTTGCCAATCGACCTGGAGCAGCCGTTCGTAACGAGCCCGCAACTCTTGCAAAATAGCTGCGCTGACCTTCACCCGCTCCCGCGGCGGCAGGGCTTTCCCAGAGGAAAAACTTTGCAGCTCCCTGAGCACAGAGAGCATCAGCTCCGAAGCCTGGGTGGAGAGAGCCTTATGGGCAAAGCCAAAGAGATTTTTGCCCCACTGAAAGGCACGGTAGGCCGCCTCTCCAACCGGCGATGGGATCGGCAGCGACAGCTCGGAGCTCAACTGTAAGCTCATAACCCTGCAAGGTGCGAATGCTTAATGTTTGTTTACGTTAGATTATAGCAAGGCAGCGATGGGAAACCGGCAAGTTCTCGGCCTTGGGAGAATCGGCGAAATTGGAGCTGTAAGTTGCTAGTCACACCCCACTTCCCTAAGAGGGAGAGTACTCTATTGGTGTCCCCGGAAGGACGTCCCCGATGCCCCATGCACTGGAGGAAGGGGCTGAGCAGGTCGAACGGATTGGGAAAAGGGAGCGCCCGAGCATGACAGCCAAGACGGTGTTGGTCATTGACGACAGCATCATGATCCGCAAGATGGTAGCCAGCATCTTGGCTGACCAGTTTCAGGTACTGGAGGCCAAAGACGGCCTAGCGGGCTTGGAGGCTGCCAAAAAACATCACCCCGACCTGATCTTGCTGGATTTTGTCATGCCCAAGATGGACGGCTATGACACATTGCAGGCCATCCGGCAGGAAGAGAGCCTGAAGAATACCCCCGTCATCATCATGTCGGGGATGAAAGAGCAGGTAACAGCTCGCATCCCTGAGCCTTTTGTCGATTTTGACTTCATTGAAAAGCCCTTTGAGGCAGAAGCCCTTCTGGCCCAAATTCAAAAGGCCCTGCAAGTGACCCCGGCGGCTGCTCTGGAGCCCGGATCGGAAACCAACACCCAGTTACTCTTGAACAAGCTCACCGCCATCGAGACGCTGCTCATCCAAGGCACGGAAAACCTCATCCAGCGGGAAGTGGTGACGCGGCTTGCCAACCTCAACCAGCGCCTGGAGCGCCAGGAATCTTATAGCGCTAACCTGGAAGAGCAGATCCGTAAACTTGCCAGCGAAGTGGAACGGCACAGTCAGGGCCTGGCCCTAATTGTCAAAGAACTACGGCAGATCCGCAAACTTCTAGGGGGATCCTGATGTCTGAGCGAGGCTTGGAGCGCGCCTACCGGCACCTGGATGCGGTGACGGCCCTGTTTGTGGCTGTGCTGCTCATTTCCAACATCGCCTCCACTAAGATCGTGCTCTTGGGGCCGTTTACCTTTGATGGCGGCACCATCCTCTTCCCTCTCAGCTACATTTTTGGCGACATCCTCACAGAGGTCTATGGCTATGCCCGCTCGCGGCGGGTGATCTGGCTGGGGTTTTTCTCGGCGGCCCTGATGTCGGTAACCTTGATGATCGTGGGATCCCTGCCGGCAGCCCCCGATTGGCCCTACCAGGAAGCCTACAACCAGATTCTCGGCCTTACCCCGCGCATTGTACTGGCCAGCCTGATTGCCTACTGGAGCGGCAGCTTTGCCAATGCCTACGTGCTGGCGCGCCTGAAGGTGTGGACGCGGGGACGCTGGCTATGGACACGCACCATCAGCTCGACCTTGGTGGGCCAGGCGGTGGACACGGGCCTGTTTATTCTCATCGCTTTCTGGGGGGTGTTTCCCGGTCTGATGAGCCTCATCGTCTCCAACTACGTGTTCAAGTGTGCCGTTGAGGCAGTCTGTACGCCCCTGACCTACGCCATCACCGGCTGGCTGAAGCAACAGGAACAGGAAGACTACTTTGACGTGGCAACCGACTTCAACCCTTTCCGAATGCAGTCTGTATCTAGGTAGTTCATCCATCGGCTGCCCCGACGGATCTGGCCTTGAGAGGGATCCCAGTTTTGGTATAGTCAGAGCGTTATCCTTTCTACCCCGCCGCCGGTGTGCAGCGAGCCGGCTCGGGTTGGGCAGACCGGTGTTGTCGGGAGCCCTTATCCAAGACAAGACTTTTGTGAGGGATCCGTAAAGATGATGCTCATTTTCCAAATTGCTCTGTTGGTGTTGGTGCTTTACAGCTTGCTGTTGGTGGTGGCGGTGCCGGTGCTCTTTAGCTCTGCCAGCGACTGGAGCCGGGCCAAGAATGTCATTTTGGTAGGATCCCTGCTCTGGGTGCTGATGGTGATCGGGGTGGGGGTACTCAGTTTCTTTAAGTGATCCTCCCACCATCCCACCAGCTCCCGGACGTTGCAGAGCATCAGGGCTGCAAGGTTCCGGTAGCGGGGAAAAACTGCGCACCTCCGCATCCTGTTGGGCCCTGAGCGCTCTCGGTAGAAGGGATCCCACCCCCTTACAATGGACAGCAACTCGATTCCATGTTCATGGCCTTGCTGCCTGCTCG
>NZ_JANSJA010000080.1:0-14099 GCF_047462335.1 Synechococcus sp. H60.1 | reverse complement strand
GTAGCTTTTGCTTTGATGGCGACAAAGGCTGGAGAATCGGTATGGCTCTTCGGCGCCCTGGGTGCTTCGGCGGAGAGGCCAGAGGGATCCGCAGGATCGGGGGAAGAGACTTGCTTGAAGCAGTGGGCCAGGTCAGGATTGGCGATGATAAAGTCGCGCCAACCAGACTAGATCTGTTTCTCCAGTTTCCACCCCTCTGCCGTCCTAAACCCCCAAGACGGCTTCTCCAAACTTCAGCAAAAGGGGCTGTGATGTTGTGTTGCACAACGAGCCGGAAAAATAGCCAAAGCAAGCCTACGGCCCAATGCCATCACCCGCAGGGCCGGTAAGGGACTTCGGGCTTCTCAGCGGGAGCCGACGACGCCACGGGCGTTTGTCCCGCCGTTCGACGGGCGCGGGCGACGCAGGCCGCTAGCAGCCATTTCAAGACTGGCTGATGGCAGTAAGGGCTGGGGCAAAATGGGAGGGACAACTCAGCCGGATCCCAAGCGCTGGGCCACCTGGGAAGGAAGCTGGGCCAAAGGGATCCCTTCGAGAATCTCGGCTGCAAAAGCATAGGTGAGGAGTTGCCTGGCCTGGGCCTGGGGAATGCCGCGGCTTTGCAAATAGAAGATTTCTTCGGCCTCCAGTTGGCTGACGGTGGCCCCGTGGGCACATTTGACGTTGTCGGCAAAGATCTCCAACTGTGGCTGCGTATCCACCCGCGCCTTGGGGCTCAACAGCAGATTGCGGTTGGTCTGGGCGGCGTCTGTCAGTTGAGCTGCTTGGCTCACCAAAATGCGCCCGCTGAAGACCGCACGGGCCGCCTCGTCCACGATGCACTTGTGCAATTGGCGGCTGCTGCCGTGGGGCGCTTGATGCACCAGGCGGGAGTGGGTGTCGCTGTGCTGGGATCCCTTCAGCAGGGTCAGTCCCTGCAGGTGGGTGTAGGCCTGGGGTTCTACCTGGGCAAGCTCCAGGTTGTGGCGGGAAAATTGGGATCCCCACTGGATGGCCTGCAGCCGGTAGTGGCTGTGGCGGCCCTGGCGCACAGCAGTTTGGTTGATGTGAAAAGCCTGGGATCCCTGCCGCTGCAGGATCACATGGTGTAGACGGGATCCTTCGGCCAGGGCAATCTCGGTAACGGCGTTGCCAAAGGGGATCCCGGCCCCCCAGGAGAGGTGATCTTCAATCAGGGTGAGGGAGCTGTGGGCCTGCAAAGCCACCAGACAGCGGGGCTGGGCCAGAACGGCTTCTCTCTCTGGGGCCACCGTCACCCAGAGCAGGTGCAAGGGCGGCAAAACCTCCTGCTGGGGTGGCAGCTCAATCTGGATCCCATCGCCTAGATGGGCGGTGTTGAGGGCGCTGAAGACATCGAGCTTGACGATGGTTTGCAACCATCCAGGAGCCGACTGGCTTAGGGGAGCAATTCGCAGGGCTGAGGGTAGGCCGCTCAAGTCAGAAAGGTGGGGAGCAAAGTAGCCGTTGACGAACACCGCATAGCTGTGACGGCTCTCCGGCCACAGCCAGGGCTCCAGCACGGCCTTCTCTAGCGTTGCCTGTCCAGGGCCGGCCAGGCGAAAGGTGTGGGCCACCAGCGGCGAGAGGTCGCTGTATTTCCAGTCTTCTTCGCGGGGGGTGGGGATCCCCAGTTCCGCCAGTTGGGCGCGGGCCTGCTGTCTCAGGGTGGTATGGGGATCTTCCACCTCTGGGATTTGGCGGAGGATGTGCTCCAGAAAGGGACGGCCAAAACCGCTGGCGTCGCTTTCTCGAACCGAGGACTTGGGCACCGCAGCGCTCATCCCACCTCCTCCTTGAGCCAGTCATAGCCCCGCTCTTCCAGCTCCAGCGCCAAGGTCTTATCGCCGCTGAGGAGAATGCGCCCCCCTTCCATCACATGCACATAGTCGGGGGTTACATACTCCAGCAGGCGCTGGTAGTGGGTAATGAGGAGTATGGCCTTCTCAGGGCCGGCCAGTTGGTTAATGCCCTGGGCAACGATGCGCAGCGCGTCGATATCCAGGCCAGAATCCGTCTCGTCTAAGATAGCCAGCGTCGGCTCCAGCACCGCCATCTGCAGGATCTCGTTGCGCTTTTTCTCGCCGCCGGAAAACCCTTCGTTGACGGAGCGCTCCAAAAAAGCGGGATCCATCCTGACAATACTCAGTTTTTCCCGCACCAAGTCGTCAAAATCGAGGGGATCCATTTCCGGCTGATCCCGATATTTCTGCCGGGCGTTGTAGGCGGCGCGCAAGAAGTCCAAGTTGCTCACCCCCGGAATCTCGATGGGGTATTGAAAGGCCAAGAAGATCCCGGCCCAGGCTCGCTCCTCCGGCTCCATTGCCAAGAGATCCTTGCCCAGATAGAGGATCTCGCCCCCTGTTACCCGGTAGTCGGGGTGGCCGGCCAAGATCTTGGAGAAGGTGCTCTTCCCGGAGCCATTGGGCCCCATGATGGCGTGGATCTCGCCGGCCCGGATTTCCAGGTTCACCCCTTTGAGGATAGGGGTACCGTCGATCTCAGCCGTGAGATCGCGGACAGATAGAATGACAGGGCTGTTTTCCCGGATCATGTCAGCAGTTCGTCTTGGGTCGAAGTATTGGCGGACAGACCTACCCCTTCAGCGCCGCCCCCAAGGTGGAGCTGCGCCAGGCTGCTCGGCAATTGGCAACGAGCATAGCCGCTCGCCAGGGATCTAGCCAACGGATCCCTCTAGCTTCAGGCTCAGCAGCCGATCCGCCTCGACGGCAAACTCCATTGGCAATTGGTTGAACACCTCTCGGCAGAAGCCGCTGATGATCATGGAGACAGCGTCTTCTACAGAAATGCCGCGCGACTGGAAGTAGAACAGTTGCTCTTCTCCGATTTTGGAAGTGGAAGCTTCGTGCTCTACTTTGGCAGTGTTGTTTTGCACTTCAATGTAGGGGAAGGTGTTGGCGCTGCACTGATCCCCAATCAACATGGAATCACACTGGGAAAAGTTGCGGGCGCCTTCTGCCTTGGGCCCAATTTTCACCAGGCCGCGATAGCTGTTTTTGGAATGCCCCGCCGAGATGCCTTTGGAGATAATTCTGCTGCGGGTGTTGCGGCCTATGTGGATCATCTTGGTGCCGGTATCGGCCTGCTGGTAGTGGTTGGTCAGGGCCACTGAGTAGAACTCGCCCACCGAGTTTTCCCCCACCAGCACGCAGCTCGGATATTTCCAGGTGATGGCCGAGCCGGTCTCCACCTGCGTCCAGGAGATCTTGGAGTTGGCCCCCTGACAGAGGCCGCGTTTGGTCACGAAGTTGTAGATGCCGCCCTTGCCGTTTTCGTCGCCGGCATACCAGTTCTGCACCGTCGAGTACTTGATCTCGGCATTGTCCAGGGCGATCAGCTCCACCACCGCCGCGTGCAGTTGGTTGGTGTCGAACATGGGGGCCGTGCAGCCTTCCAGGTAGCTGACGTAGGATCCCTCGTCAGCAATGATCAGGGTGCGCTCAAACTGGCCCGACTCGCCGTTGTTAATGCGGAAATAGGTGGACAGCTCCATCGGGCAGCGCACCCCTTTGGGCACATAGACAAAGGAGCCATCGCTAAACACTGCCGAGTTCAGCGCCGCGTAGTAGTTGTCGGCAATGGGGACCACCGTGCCCAGGTACTTGCGCACCAAGTCTGGGTACTCCCGTAGCGCCTCCGACATGGAGCAGAAAATGATCCCTTCCTTGGCCAGCTTTTCCCGGAAGGTGGTGGCCACCGAGACGCTGTCGAAAATGGCGTCCACCGCCACGTTGGCCAGCCGCTTCTGCTCCGACAAAGGGATCCCCAGCTTCTCAAAGGTTTCCAGCAGCACGGGATCCACTTCGTCGAGGCTCTTTTTCTTCTCCTTTACCTTGGGAGCGGAGTAGTAAACGATGTTCTGGTAGTCGATGGGCGGGTAGGTCACATTCGGCCAGGTGGGCTCGCTCATCTTCAGCCACTGGCGGTAGGCCCGCAGCCGGAACTCCAGCATAAAGTCCGGCTCCCCCTTCTTGGCCCAGATTTGCCGAATGATGTCCTCATTTAAGCCTTTGCCGATGGACTCAGAGGCGATGTCGGTAACAAAGCCGTACTTGTAGGGCTGGCTAATTAGGGTGCGGACGCTCGTAGACATGGATGGCTCTCGGTTAGGGACAGGGGCAAAACAGATGGCCAATTAAAACAACATGGTTGTTGCTTAACTAATCCTCAGGTTACTTTAGCAATGATCCCCTTGTCAAAGTAGCGGTGCTGGCAGCGGCAGCCGAGTAAACCCAGTCTAACCAGGAGGGCGAGGGTGGAGAGCGCGCGCAAGATCACCGATCCGTTCACGCAACCCGTTTCCAGCAAGCAGGCTATCTTGATCTACCTACGCAAGACGGGGCAGGCCACCGCCCAGACTCTGGCAGAGCACTTGGGCATTTCTCCCCAGGCCATTCGCCGCCACCTCAAGGATCTGGAGGCAGAGGGGCTGATCCACCATGTCGCTCAAGCTAGCGGTTTGGGCCGCCCCCAGCACCTCTATCAGCTCAGCCCCCAAGGAGAAGCGCAATTCCCCACCGGCTACGACGAGTTTGCCCTCGGTCTGCTCAATACGCTGGCTGAAACCCTGGGATCCGAACAGATGGGATCCCTGCTCCAGCAGCAGTGGCAGCGCAAAGCCCAGGAGTACCAAGCCCAGATGGGCTCCGGATCCCTGGCCGAGCGGCTGGAGCGCCTGGTGCAGTTGCGCCAGGCAGAGGGCTACATGGCGGAGTACTACCCCTATCCTGCCAACCTGGCTGCCCCAATTGCAGCAGAAGGCTCTGAGCAGTATGTCGAGCAATATGTCTTGGTGGAGCACCACTGCGCCATCGCCCAGATTGCCCAGCGCTTTCCCAGCGTCTGCGGCCACGAGCTGGAGATGTTTGCCGCCGCCCTGCCCGATTGTCGGGTGGAGCGCCTCACCTGGCAGGTGAACGGAGAACACCAGTGCGGCTACTGGATTGCCAAGACGGGATCCCCCCCCTAGACCCAGCCACGATTAGCAGTTCGTCCTTTGCTGGGCCTACCTCAGGTGACGGCTTCGGAAGACGGGCAAGAGCAGCTATGGATGCATAAAAGTATAGCTATATGGTAGTATAAGCATGAACCAATCTGGATTTTTCCCATGTCAGAGCTGGAGAAGCCGCGCCAAGGGGTGGGGCGGGTTACCGCTTACTTTATCAACAACGCCCAGCTTACTTCCTTGATTATTGTGGGCCTGGCCATCTTTGGCCTGCTGGCAGCGACCTTGACCCCCAAGGAAGAAAACCCGCAAATTGTCGTCCCGGCAGCGGATGTAGTTTTGCGGTATCCGGGGGCCAGCGCCGAGGTTGTGGAGAAGACGCTGATTACCCCTGTGGAAGCGAAGCTGCGGGAGCTGACAGGGATCGACCACATCTACTCGGTGGCCCAGGCCTCTGGCGGCTTGATCACGGTGCAGTATGAGGTGGGGGAAAACTGGGAAGACAGCCTGTTCAAGCTGCAAAACCATCTGTTTAGCCACCCGGAGCTATTCCCCCCTGGCGCCAGCTATCAGGTGCAGCCGGTCATCATTGACGATGTTCCCATCGTTACCCTGACCTTGACGGGGGCCGACTACAGCGACGATCAGCTACGGCGGGTGGGAGAGCGGCTGCTGGAGGATCTGCGCAGCCTTCCCAACACGGCCAACCTGACGCTGGTGGGCGGGCATCCCCGCACCATTCGGGTGGATCTGGATCCGGAGCGGCTGGCCAGCTATGGTCTTTCCCCGACCCAGGTGGCCCAGCGCATTGCCGCCGAAAACTTGCAACTGCCGGCGGGAGACGTGGAGGTGGGATCCCAGCAGATCCGCCTGGAGGGGGGACAGCGGCTGGCTTCGGCTGAGGACGTGGCCGCCATTCAGATCAAGCCGGAGGTCTATCTCAGAGATGTAGCCAGCGTGCGGGATGAGTTTGCCGAGCGCACCTCCCTGACCCGCATCCACTTCCGCAGCGACGAGCCCATCACAGAGCCCTATCCGGATCCGCGCCGCCGCTCGACGGGAGAGTGGATCACCCAGCCGGCGGTCACCATCGGCATTGCCAAGAAGCCGGGAACCAACGCGGTCACCGTAGCCAAGGCCATTTTTCGGCGGCTGGAAGAGTTGCGGCCGCAGTTGCCTCCCGGGATCCAGGTTGCCGTCACCCGCAACGACGGGCGGACGGCCTCAAAAGCGGTTGGGAACCTCTACAACAGCCTCTTCCAGGCCATCGGCATTGTGGTGGGCCTGTTGTTGATCTTCCTGGGCTGGCGGGAGGCGGCCATTGTGGCTTTTGTAATCCCGTTAACTTTGGCCGGCACGCTGGGCGTGGGCTGGGTTGCCGGCCAAACGATTAACCGCATCACCCTCTTTGCCCTGATCCTGGCCCTGGGCACCTTGGTGGACGACGCCATCGCCGTTACGGAGAATATCCACCGTCGCTTTGAGCTGCGCCCCGGCATGAACTTTCGCGAGAAGGTGGAGGAGGCGATTGCCGCGGTGGAGGAATTGGGTGTGCCGGTTATTCTCTCCACCATCACGGTCATTTTGGCCTTCCTGCCCATGCGCTTTGTCACGGGGATGATGGGGCCCTACATGGGGCCGATCCCCTTTAATGTGCCGGTGGCGATGATCATCAGCACAACGCTGGCCCTGACGGTTACCCCCTTTCTGGCGGCCCGTTGGATTCGCCTCAAGCCCTCCACCGAGGCCTCTCCACCCCAGCTCGCTCTGGAAGAAACGCGCCTGTATCGGCTCTACCACCGCCTAATGCAGCCGCTGCTGGAGTCGGCCTTCCGGCGGCGTCTGCTGATCGGGGTGGTCACTGGCCTGTTCTTGGCCAGCTTTCTCCTGCCCCTGACCCAGGTGGTAAAGTTTCGCATGCTGCCCAAGGCGGACAAGGACACCTTCCTAGTGCAGTTGGATATGCCGCGGGGGACGGAGCTGGCCGCTACCGACGCTGTAGCCCGCGAGCTGGAGGAGGTGCTCAAGCAGGATGCCGAGGTGTTTAGCTTTGAAACCTACGTCGGTACGGGGGCGCCGGTGGACTTCAACGGCCTGCTGCGGGGATCCTACCGCCGCGAGGGCGAGGATGTGGCCGACATCCGCGTCCACCTCAGCCAGCCGGAAGCCCGTCGGATCGACTCGGAAGGGATCGTGCTGCGCCTACGGCCTGCTATGCAAGCGGTGGCGGAGCGGCACAACGCCATCGTCAAGCTGGTGGAAGATCCACCTGGGCCGCCCGTGCGGTCTACCCTGCTGGCAGAAATTTATGGCCCCGACTACGCCCAACTGCGGCAGTTGGCCAAGCAGGTGCGCCAGGTGTTTGGCGAGACGGAGGGCGTGGTGGACATCGACGACTCGGTGAAAAACCCCATTCCCCAGTTGACCCTGAAGGTGGATCCGGAGCGGGCCAACCGCGTCGGCCTGACCACGGCGGAGGTCTCCCAGACCTTGAGCTTGGCCCTGCGGGGATCCACCGTCAGCATCCTGCAACTGCCCGGGGAGCTGACACCCGTGGGGATCCATGTCCGCCTCGAGCCGTCGGCCCGGCAAAGCCTGGAGGATCTCAACCGCATTCAACTGCCGACGCCGACGGGATCCCTGGTTCCCCTGTCGGAGCTGGTGGAGTGGGTGCCCACGGTGGCCGACGAGCCCATCTTCCATAAAGACCAGCGGCCCGTGGCCTACGTAATGGGCGAGATGGCCCGCCGCTCCTCGGTCTATGCAGTCTTGGATCAAATAGCCTATTTCTGGCGGCATCCCCTCCCCAAGGGCTTTTGGATCCAGTGGGATGGGGAATGGAAGCTGACCCTGGACGTGTTCCGGGATCTGGGCCTCGCGATGTTGGTAGCCATTTTGTTGATTTACCTCATCCTGGTGGGCCAGTTCCGCAGCTTCAAGGTTCCGCTGATCATCTTGGGCAGCATTCCCCTGGCCCTCATCGGCATCCTGGTGGGCTTTAGCCTCAACGGAGTGTACTTCAGCGCCACGGCCATGATTGGGGTGATCGCCTTGGCGGGGATCGTGGTGCGCAACGCCATCGTCTTGCTGGAGTTTATCGCCGATCAGCGGGCCCAGGGGGTCAGCCTGGAAAAAGCCATTGTGGCAGCCGGGGCCGTTCGCTTTCGTCCGATTTTGCTGACCAGCATCACCACCATGTTGGGCACGGTGCCCATCTTGTCCGACCCGGTGTGGTCGGGCTTGGCCTGGACGCTGTTGACGGGGATGTTGACCTCTTCCGCCTTGACCTTGGTGGTCATTCCCATCTGGTTCTACGGGGAGCAAATCCGCCTTGCCAAAGCCAAGCCGGCTCTGGAGCACCAGCCATCCCACCCGTAGAGAAACTTTTTGACATCCACCCTTCGAGAAGGAGACAAGACGATGTGGACATACCTGAGAAGATGGCTCCTGCTGGCGCTGGCCTTGGGCAGCTTGGGCTGGGGCGCTGCCGCCGCCCTGGCCCAGCCGGATCCCGCCCAACTGGCCAAAGCGGTGGAGTCCGTAGAATACCTGGATCAACTGCGGCACGGCCTGGCGGCCAGCTTGGCCGGATCCTCACCTGCGGGGGTGGATGCCGAGACCTTCAAACAGGTTTGTCGCCCTGTGGCGGTGCAGGCGCAGGCCCTGGCCCAAGAAAATGGCTGGCAAGTTAAGCAAATTGCCCAAAAGTACCGTAACCCGGAGCACGCCCCCGACAATCTACACGCCACGATGGCCCTGGCCCGTTTCCAGCGGGATCCGGAGCTCATTGGCTTTTGGGAGCGGGAAGTGCTGGCTGGCCAGAGGGGCATTCGCTACTACCGCCGCATCAACGTCGAGGCTAGCTGCCTGGCCTGTCATGGGCCCAAGGACTCGCGACCGGCCTTCATTGTCAGCAAGTACCCCCAAGACCGGGCCTACGACTTCAAGGTGGGAGACCTGCGGGGCATGTACGCCGTGTTCATTCCCGAAGAGGAGGAATCTCCTCAATAGCCCCTTGTCCTAGGGAGAGGAAGGGGACTCTGTATTATCTTTTTATCGACATATAGTTATATAGTTTGCCAAAATAATGATGGGAGAAGGTTGCAAAGGAGTTTAATTTCTATGGACGCTGCCCTGGTTCCGTTTGAAGAGCCGCCGCTGTCGCGGCGCCGTTTTCTCAACTTCCTGACCGGCTCGGCGCTGGCGGCGGTGGCGGGTTCGGTGCTCTACCCGCTGGGCCGCTATCTCATCCCGCCGGCGGAGGGATCCGCCAATGGATCGGCCCTGGCCAAAGACAAGCTGGGGAACCCGATCCCGGCGGAGCAGATCTTGGCAGAGCCGCCTGGGACGCGGGCGCTGGTGGCGGGTCTGGCGGGGGAGCCCACCTACCTCACCGTTAGGGAGGGGGGGGAGCTGGACGAGCAAGGGCTGGTGAACAACTGTACCCACCTGGGCTGCACCTTCCCATGGAACCCGCTGGCCGAAGAGTTCCAGTGTCCTTGTCACGGATCCCGCTATGCGGCTGATGGCTCGGTGATTCGAGGGCCGGCAGCGCTGCCTCTGAAACTGGTGCGGGTGGAGGTACGGGAGGGGTGGATCTGGCTCTCTCCCTGGTTGGATGTCGATCCGCGAACGGGGAGTCTGCCCTGGTGGGTGTGAAGGAGGGCGCTCTTGGGATCGGCTTCTGGCCGCAGGTTTTTTTCATCAAGTTCAGAAAAGAGGGGGAGCAGTTTTGATGGCTCGCGTCGTCGTCATTGGGGCTGGGCTGGGAGGGCTGCCTACTGCCTACGAGCTGCGGCATCTTTTGCCGCAGGGATCCCACCAGGTAACTGTAGTCAGCAATACTCCAAAGTTTACGTTTACCCCTTCTCTGCCGTGGGTGGCGCTGGGCCTGAAGCGGCTGGCGGACATTCAGGTGGAGCTGCCGCAGCGGCTGGAGAGGAAGGGGATTGAATTTATCCAGGGCACGGTAACCGACTTGCAGCCGCCAAAGCGCACCCTGCGGGTTAACGGGGAGCCTCTGGCCTACGACTACTTGGTGGTGGCCACGGGAGCGGAGTTGGCCTTGGACGCCATCCCAGGTCTGGGGCCGGAACAGGGGTTTACCCAGTCGGTGTGCACGCCGCACCATGCTTTGCTAGCTCAGAAGGCGTGGGCAGAGTTTCTCCGCCAGCCGGGGCCGCTGGTGGTGGGGGCGGTGCCGGGGGCCAGTTGTTTTGGGCCGGCCTATGAGTTTGTCTTGCTGGCCGAGGGGCAGTTGCGAAAAAGAGGGCTGCGGGAGCAGGTGCCCATCACCTTCATCACGCCGGAGCCCTATGCTGGCCATTTCGGGATTGGCGGCATGGCGGGGGCCGAGGAGCTGGTGAAACGGCTGCTGGCCCAGCGGCAGATCCGGGTTTTGGCCAATACTGCCATTGCCCGTGTCGAAGAGGGGGAAATCGTGCTGGCAGAAGGGGAGCGGATCCCTTTTGCCTACGCCATGCTGCTGCCGCCCTTCCGGGGAGCCCAGTTCCTGCGGGAAGTCCCCGGCCTGACGGACGCCCGCGGTTTCCTGCCGGTAACTTCCACCTACCAGCATCCCGACTTCGATAGCTTCTATGCGGTGGGCGTGGTGACCCAGCTAGCCCCTTCCGAGACAACCCCTTTGCCGGTGGGAGTGCCCAAAACCGGCCAGATGACCGAGGCGATGGGGATGGCAGTGGCGCACAATATCGCCCTGCGCCTGGGAGCCCTGCGGGGGGAACCCGTGAGCCCGACGCTGGAAGCCATCTGCTTTGCCGACTTCGGCGATACGGGCATTCTCTTTTTGGCGGATCCTGTCTTGCCGGTGCTGGGGCGCCGCCGCCGCGCCCTGGCCGTACAAGGGCCATGGGTCAGTTGGCTCAAGTCCGCCTTTGAGCACTATTTCCTGGCCAAGATGCGCTGGGGGTGGGCGGTGCCTTGGTTTGAGCGCCTCAGTTTGCAGGGGGTGGGGCTCTCTCTGATAGAGCCCATCTCCAAGCCATTGGGAGATTTGGTCTCCCCTTAGAAAAGTTCCGATTTTCTCGTCACGCTCAAGTTACGCCGGACACTTGCGCTATGAAAACTCAAGTCGGCAGGTTGCAACAACAAACGTTTTCCGGCTGGAGCTGGGGCCACCTGGGCTGGGCGCTGCTCTTCCTCTCGCTAGGGGGGCTGGGCGGCTGGCTGCTGGGATCCCAAGGCCGGCCCGGCCAAGGGGGGGCAGCTTTGGAGGTTGCCGGTCGCGTCGGCGGGACAGGGTCCCTGGAAGCCACCGAGGCCGCTCCACTGACCACGCTGGAGGTCAAGCCACGGGAAATCAGCCAAGAGCGGATCCTGGTGGGCAGCCTAGAGGCCGTGGAGCGCACCCCCCTCAGCAGCCGCATCGTGGGCCGAGTCGTGGAGCTGCCGGTTCAGGAGGGGCAGCGGGTGGCGGCTGGATCCCTGATTGCCCGCCTGGATATCAGCGATGTGCAAGCCGCCCAGCAACAGGCCCAAGCCCAGCGGCAACAGGCTGAGGCGCAACTGCAGCAGGCCCAAGCAGGCCTTCTGGCCGCCCAGGCGGGGGTGAGGGGAGCGGAAGAAGCCTTGCGCCAGGTGCAAGCCCAGAAGCAGCAGGCGGAAGCGGAGCTGCAGGAGGCCCGTTTGCACCAAGAGCGGATGCAGAAGCTGCACGCCGAAGGAGCCGTGGCCCAAGCCCAGGTGGATCAGGCCAATACGCGGGTAGCCGTGCTCCTGGGCCGCCTGGCCCAGCTCGAGGCCGGGATCCAGCAGGCCGAACAGGGATTGACCCAAGCACGGGCCCAGCTTGCCCAGGCGGAAAGCCGGATCCCTGAGGTGCAGGCAGCCATGGCCCAGGCCCAGGCAGGGGTGGCGCAAACCCAAGCCAACCTTGCCTACGGAACCCTGGTTGCCCCCTTTGCCGGCGTCGTCACCCGCAAGTATGTGGAGGTAGGGGCTTTGGCGGGGCCGGGCCAGCCGATTGTGGAGCTAGAAAGCAGCGAGCGGCTGCGGTTTTCCGTGGCCTTGCCCGAATCCCTGGCCGGCCAAATCCGGGTGGGACAAGCGGTGCCCATCAACATTGACAGCCTCAACCAAACCGTGGAGGGAACCATCCGCCAAATCATCCCCAGCGCCGACCCCAGCTCAAGAACGGTGGAGGTGAAGGTGGAGATTCCCCCGCTCCCCGGAGCAATGCCGGGCATGCTGGGCCGTCTGAAGTTGGCAGGAGAAACCCGCCAAGCCCTGCTCCTGCCCCAAGCAAGCCTGGTAGAACAGTTCGGCCTTACGGGCGTGTACCGGCTGGTGGACGGCAAGCCGCTGTTTACGCCCGTGGTGGTGGGATCCCGCTATGGGGATCAGGTGGAGATCCACAGTGGGCTACAGCCTGGAGACGAGGTAATCCAGGAAGCGGCTGCCGTCCGGGCTAGATCCTTCTGAAAACTGTTTCCTAGGACAGAAGCCCAGAGTTCTGCTGACTTTCTTGATTTCCACCGGGCTTGCGGGGCTTTCGCCGCTGCGACCTTGTCGGGCTGAGGCAGCGGAAAGAAGTCCCTCACCGCCCTGAAGCTTTTCTCCTCGCCCCGCTTGCAACAGCGTCGCAGAGTGATGGCTACGGAGCGGGCAAGCTTCTTGATCTGGGTGGGAGAAAACCGTCCTCTGGGCTGCGCCTGGGAACCCTGGGAGCGACCCAGAACCTGAACCCGTCTTGGTAAATCCAGTTTCTTTTTGGGTATACTTCCGCTATACTCATCTCGTACAGATTCCGAGTTCCTTCCCCTGAAGATGACCTGGCGCGCTCCCTTTTTTGGCTACTTTAGCTTTCCCTGGCAACGACCAGGGCGGAAGGGTGGCGCGTAAACCATAGAGCCTAGGTTTACCCGAGTCAGTCCTGAAGCCCTGAGCCCAGTGCCAGGGCTTTTTTGATGGCTCGATGCTCCATTCCCTCACTTCCCATCCCTTGCACACAATCTTGCCCACGATGAAGGACAGTTCTATGCCCCCCCAAACCGACAACTGCAACATCCAAGAGGTGACTCCCTTGATTGCCCCTGCTGCTGTCAAGGCCAAGCTGCCGCTGACGGAAACGGCAGCCCAAGTGGTGCTCTCCACGCGGCAAGCCATCCGCGACATCATCCACGGGCGGGATCTCCATCGCTTGGTGGTGATTGTCGGCCCCTGTTCCATCCACGATCCCGAAGCGGCCTTGGAGTATGCCCACCGCCTCAAGCGGGTGGCCGATCGAACCCGCGAGCACCTGGTGATTGTGATGCGCACCTATTTTGAGAAGCCGCGCACCACAGTGGGCTGGAAGGGCCTCATTAATGATCCCCACCTGGACGGCTCCTGCGATATTGCCACTGGCTTGCAACTGGCCCGTTCCATCCTATTGCAGATCAACGAGCTGGGCTTGCCCTGTGCCACAGAAATGTTGGATCCGGTAACTCCCCAATACACCGCAGACCTGGTGAGCTGGGCGGCCATCGGCGCCCGAACCATCGAAAGCCAGACCCACCGGGAAATGGCCAGTGGCCTCTCTATGCCCGTGGGCTTCAAAAATGGCACCGACGGGCGGCTGGAAATTGCCCTCAACGCCATTCTCTCCGCCAGTCACCCCCACAGTTTTCTGGGCATCGGCCAAGACGGCATGACGGCCCTGGTGAAAACCACCGGCAACCCAGACCGGCACATTGTGTTGCGCGGCGGCGGCGGCAAGACCAACTACGGCCCGGAAGATGTGGCGCGGGCGGCGCTGCTGATGAAGGATCAAGGGATCCCGCGCTCGGTGATGGTGGACTGCTCCCACGACAACTCCCACAAAGACTACCGCCAGCAGGGAGCCGTCTGTCGGGCAGTGCTGCGGCAGTACCAAGCAGGGCAGCGGGCCTTGATGGGGCTGATGCTGGAGAGCAACCTCAACCCAGGCAAGCAAACCTGGCAGGAAGGGGCACCACTCAAGTACGGCGTTTCCATCACCGACGGCTGCATCGGCTGGGAGGAGACCGAGGATCTGTTGCAGGAGATGGCAGCAGTCGTAGCAGGGAAAACCTTGGCTTTGAATCACTGAAAAAGCCCCGCAAGACCCAAGCAAGGCAATAAAGTTGTGCTCGGCAGCAGTGCAACTCCCCTCTCCCTC
>NZ_JANSJA010000079.1:0-1273 GCF_047462335.1 Synechococcus sp. H60.1 | reverse complement strand
AACTTTTTGACGCCATCTTGATCGATGAAGGTCAAGATTTGCCGCCTGCCTTTTACCGTTTAGCCTATCAAACTTTACGGGATCCCAAGCGGCTCTACTGGGCCTATGACGAAGCCCAGGGCATTGGCTCGTTGACGGTGCCAGGGGCAGCCGAGCTATTCGGGCGCGACGAGACGGGCAAACCCAAAGTGCGGTTGGGAGGGCGAGCCATCGTACTGCGCCATTGCTACCGCACTCCAAACATCATCCTCATGGCTGCCCATGCCATCAACATGGGTCTTTTGCGTGGAGGCCATCCTTTGCAGGGGGTCACCCAAAAAGAGCAGTGGGAAGGTTTGGGTTACGAAGTGGTGGAAGGTGATTTTCGTAAGCCTGGATCCCCAATTACCCTCACCCGCAAGGCTTGCCACCCCGTCGATCAAGAAAACTTTGATCCCAAGGTGGATCCCCAGTCGCTGCTGGTCTGGCGCACCTTCCCTTCTGAGGAAGAGGAGCAGAATTGGATTGCCCAACAGATCGAGCGCGACCTGAAGCAGTGGAGTTTTCGGCCGGAAGATCTTCTAGTTACAAGTGTAGCCAGCTTCAGAGGGAGCAGACCCTACTGGGAAAGCCTAAAGGCCAGGCTCAAACAAAGAGGAATTAGCGCCCTCATTGCTGGCGAAGATGCCGATCGGGATATTTTCCGCTTGCCGGGGCACGTCACCCTGTCGGGGATCTTCCGGGCCAAGGGCAACGAAGCTTGGAAAGTCTACGTCTGCCAGTTTCAGAACGCCACCGAGCCGGGGCTAAGTGTAGAGGAGCAACTGCGCCGGCGCAATCAAGCTTTTGTGGCCTTGACACGCACCAAGATCTGGTGTGTGGTTACAGGGATCTGCCCCAAAGATCAACTGGCCCCCGCCTTCCAAGAGCTGCGGCAGGCCAAGGAGCAGTACCCCTACCTACGCTTCCCAGCTTTTAACAAGGGATCCCTGCGGCGGGTTCATGAGGTGGATCTGGACTTGGAAGGTGCTTGAAGAATTACCGTCTGCCCTCAAGCGAGCCCAGCTCTGCCATCGCTTTTGCCATATCGTCTAGGTCGTTCACCTTCTCCTCAATGGCTGCAAAGATTTCGTCATAGGGGTTGGCCGAGGCGGAGGTGGCGGCAGCTTTGGTGGTAGAAGTGGAGCTGAATCCCTTTCCAAACCCAGACGGGTGGGCGGCAAAGTTACCGGAGCCTGTTGCTTGGCGAACTTGATTGAGGCGGGCAATCTCTTGGGCCAAAAGATCCCGTTGT
>NZ_JANSJA010000078.1:10387-14600 GCF_047462335.1 Synechococcus sp. H60.1 | reverse complement strand
GTGGCGGCAATAGGGGGCAGGAGAAGAGGAAAGACTTGGCTATCTTGGAAGGGCCACTTGAGGGATCCCGAAGCAACCTAGCCCATGACCTGGCCACTGCTTGCCGTCCAAAAGCTCTTCATCTACCTGCTGGTGGGGATTGCCTTTACGGCCCTCTGCCTTGGGGATCAGGCCCTGTCGCCGGCGGTTATCGCCCTCTGCTTGGCGGCGGGGGCTGCCAGTTGGTTTTGGGAGCCGCCCCGCATTAGCTTTGCCCGCTATGCGCCCCTGTGGATGCCCCTGACGGTGAGCGTGCTGGTCAGCTTGGCGGCTCTGGTGCTTGCGGGCGTGCTGCCGCTTTCGGATGGGGCCATAGGCCTGGTGCTCTACCTTACGGGGGCCAAGTTGTTTCAGCGGGAGCGGGCAGCCGACTACATTCAGTTGGCGGTGTTGTCTTTGCTTCTGATGGCCATTGCCACCCTCTTTAACGAGGACATCAGCTTTGGGTTTTTATTCCTGCTGTATGTGGGGGTGGGGCTGGTTAACCTCACCCTCTATCACCTGCGCCTGCAGGCGGAGCAGTACCCCCAGGCGGCCAGCCAAGTCCGCGGGATCGACCTCAACTTTCTGGGGTTGCTTGGATCCCTGGCTTTGCTGGCAACCCTTCTCTCGGTGGTTTTGTTTTTCCTCTTTCCGCGCCTTAGCTTGGGGCTGCTAGGCCGGCAGGCCCGCTCGCCGGTGATGACCACCGGCTTTGCCGAGGAAGTCAGCCTGGGGGAGTTCGGCACCCTCAAGACCGACAGCACTGTTGTCATGCGGGTGGAGTTCCCGGCGGGGGTGCCGCCCCAGGTGGAGTCCCTCTACTGGCGGGGGATCAGCTTTGATCGCTACGACGGGCGGGCTTGGTCGCGGACGCTGGACCACGCGATCCCGATTTTCCCCAATGCAGCAGGGGTTTTTGATCTCTCGGCTTCCCCCTTGATCCCCACCGCTAGCGACCTCCAGTTCTTCCCCCTGGAGCAGCGGATTTACCTAGAGCCGCTGGCCACCAACACCGTCTTTGGGGTGGCGCCGCTGCTGGAGGTGGAGTGGTTGGATCGGGGTGGAGTGATGACCCCTCAGCAGGCATGGCAACGGCAAACTCGCCGCCTCCTCCTGCACGAGAGCGGGGATGTCAGCCATTCTCTGCCCCCCCGGCTGCCCTATCTCTACCGCGCCGTGAGCTGGATCCCCCGCGATCTGGAGCCCCGCCTGCGCCAGCTTAGCCAGGAGGAGCTGCTGAGTGCTCTTGACCCAGCCCAGCGGGCAGCTTACCTGCAGTTGCCGGCAGATCTAGATCCGCGCATTCCCGCCTTGGCAGAGGAGATCACGGCTGGGATCCCCGATGTCTTTGGCAAGGTAGCGGCTCTGCAGAACTATCTGCTGGAGAACTACGCCTACACCACGGATCTGCCGGATCCCGGGGCTGAGCCGCCTTTGGAGGCCTTTTTGTTTACCCACCGCCGCGGCCACTGCGAATACTTTGCCACCGCCCTGACGGTGCTGGCCCGCAGCCTTGGCATCCCGGCCCGCGTGGTCAATGGCTTTTTGGGCGGGCGCTGGGTGGCGCAGGAAAAGTACCTGGCGGTGCGCAACGCCGATGCCCATTCTTGGACGGAGATCCCCTTTGGCCCCTATGGATGGATCCGCTTCGACGCCACGCCGCCAGAGGCCAATGTCAGCCAGCGGCAAAGCTGGTGGGATCCCTTGCAGGATTTTTACGACAGCCTGCGCTTCCGTTGGTTTAAGTACGTCATCCAGTACGACCTATCCACCCAGCGGCAGATCTGGCGGCAGATTCAGGAGCTGGCCAGCCGCGTGACCGCTCCCCAAAAGCAGGAGGATGTCGTTGCCGCCCTCCGCCGCAGCTTGGTGGGCTGGCGGCAAAGCCTGCAGCAAAACAGCCTGCCGCTGCTGGGGGTGATGGTCATCACTGGCTTCACGGCCTACTGGGGCCGCCGCCGCCGCTACCAGGCCGTGCGCTGGCAGGATGGGGGATGGGTTCTCTTGGCCACGCTTGGCAATGGAGTGGTGATGGGATCCCTGTGGCAGCCACCCCCAGAATGGCCCACCTGGATGATCGGGATCCTGCTGCCAAGTCTGGCCTTTGCCGGCATGCGCTGGATCCCGGCAGCCCTGCCCAAGTCGCAACGGCGCCGCCAGGCCATCTCCAGGCTTTACCTCCAACTGCGGGAGCTGGCGACGGCAGTGGGGATCCCAGCCCACCTAGGTCCTGAAGCCTGCCTAGAACACTTGCACCAGTCCAACTTGCCCCAAGCCGAGCTCGCCATCCAGTTCTTGCAGCGCTACCTGGAGGTGCGCTTTGGCGGGATCCCGCTGGCAGCCGGGGAACTGCAGCGTTGGCAACGACAACTCCGACAGCTTAGGCAGGCCTGGCAGGCCAAAAGTTCGACGCTTACTTCTAAAAGAGCCGCTTGACCTGAAGCCGGCTGGGCCCTGGAGCTCTACGAGCAGCCTTGACGTTATGAGGTGGTTAAGAGATAGTTAACTCTAGGTATAGACATAAGCGGTAGGCCATTGTTGCAAGTGGGCTCTGCCGCTGGTTTTGCCTGTGACCTTGCTAAGGAATCCAAGGCTGTGTTACTTTCCTTGACGTTCAGCCTTGAACAAGCAAGGGCAGGTTTACTATGCGTAACCATTCTCTGAGGGCAGCTCTGGCCGCAACGCTGTGCCTACTGTCCTCTTCCCTTTTTTCTAGCCTGGCCCAGGCGGCGCCGAAGCCGACCGGCAACGGGGCGATCTTTTTCCACCCCGATGGCACTTCGGCCTCCCACTGGGACATCACGCGCATTCTCCACTACGGCCCGGATGGCTTCTTGAACTGGGATCGTCTGCCTGTCATCACCACCTATCGTGGCCATCACCTTGACCTATTGGGTGGAACCTCCAACGCCGGGGCGGTGACGCATGCCACAGGCACTCGTGTGCATGGCGCATCTTTTGGCTTGGATCCGGACGGCAAGGAGTATCCCTCGGCCAACGGCACCCTGAACACGATCATGGAAGATGCTGTGGCGGCGGGTTTGGGTACGGCCCTGGTGCAGTCGGGATCCATCATCGAGCCGGGGACGGCTGCTTTTGTTGCTGAAGCTCCCAAGCGCAGCGACTACGAAGAGATCGCCCTGGAAGTGGTGGAGTCGGGGGTAGACATCATCCTGGGGGCCGGTGAGGAATGGCTGTTGCCGGAAGGCGTCCAGGGGCGCTTTGGCCAAGGGAAGCGCAAGGATGGCCGCAACCTCATCGAGGAAGCCAAGAAAAAAGGGTATGCCGTCGTCTACACCCGCGATGAGCTGCTGAAGCTGCCGGCGGATGCCGCCAAGGTTTTGGGGGTGTTCAACGTAGAGGACACCTTCTACGACAAACCTGAAGAAGAGCTGCGCAAAGAAAACTTGCCCAACTACATCGCCAGCGCGCCCACCATTGCCGAGATGACGCAGTTTGCCCTGGAGCGGATCTCCCGCAATCCCAAGGGCTTCTTCGCCGTCATTGAGGAAGAGGGCACCGACAACATGTGCAACAACCTCAATGCTTCCGGCTGCCTGGGGGCCATGAAGCGGGCTGACGATGCCATTGGGGTAATTCTCGACTTCATCGAGAAGAATCCCAAAACCTTCATGATCACCACCAGCGACAGCAACGCCGGCGGGATGCAGTTGGTGGATGTGGAGTCTGCCGATGAGCCGCTGCCCCCCACTGACCCCGAAGAAAGCGGCGCCCCCATCGATGGCGTCGAGGGCACGGGTACGAAGCCATTTGTTTCAGCACCCGACAAGAACGGCAACCGCCGCCCCTTTGCGGTGGCGTGGGCCACTGGAGACGACGCCGGCAGTGGAGTTATCGCCCGCGCGGCGGGTCTGAACGCTCGCGAGCTGGTGCCCACCACCGGGATCCTGAACACCGACATTTACCGCATTCTCTACACAGTTCTCTTCGGGGAGCGCATCCCCAGCGAGCTGAAGCCGTAGTCTCC
Source organism: Synechococcus sp. H60.1 (assembly GCF_047462335.1). NCBI lineage: Bacteria > Bacillati > Cyanobacteriota > Cyanophyceae > Synechococcales > Synechococcaceae > Synechococcus > Synechococcus sp. H60.1. The sequence goes on along the minus strand of NZ_JANSJA010000078.1, from coordinate 10,591 downwards.
GGCAGGCCCGTCGTTTGCCCCAAGCTTTTGAGGACTGAAGGGATCCGATGGATCCCTTTTTTTACAGGCATTCCGAATAGCGATGGAACAGCTCGTTATGCCGATCCCCAACTCCCCTCTCCCCCAAGGGGAGAGGGGCTGGGGGTGAGGGAACGTCCTGTTCAGGAAAGAGAGCTAAGAAGGAGTGAAAAGTCTGCCCTGGGC
>NZ_JANSJA010000078.1:0-10287 GCF_047462335.1 Synechococcus sp. H60.1 | reverse complement strand
TCCGTACCCACACCGGCGCTCCACTGCCAGCCGCCGTTGTTGGCGGCCAGATCCCCGTCCACCAGCTTCTGCATAAAGTAGCGCTCTCCCCAGCGCCAGTCGATGAGCAGATCTTTGGTTAGAAAGCTGGCCACGATCATGCGGCAGCGGTTGTGCATCCAGCCGGTCTCGTTGAGCTGGCGCATGGCCGCATCTACGATGGGGTAGCCCGTCTCTCCGGCGCACCAGGCCTGAAACCAGTCCTGCCGGTTGTCCCACTCCAGCGCATCAAAAGCTCGCCGGTAGGCGCCGCTCTCCACGTAGGGCCAGTGGGCTAAGACATGCTTGTAAAACTCGCGCCAGCACAGCTCCTGCCGCCACGTGCGCAAGCTGCTCTCGGCCTCTTCACTGCGCACCTCTGCTTCCACCTCCCGCGTGGCCTGCCACACCTGGCGAATGCCGATGGTTCCCCAGCACAGGTGGGGGCTGAGGAGAGAGGTGCCCTGTTCAGCTGGGAAATTGCGGGCCCGCTCATAGTCGAAAATGCGCAGGCCCTGACAAAAATCCTCCAGCAGCGCTTGGGCTGCCCTCTCGCCTGATGTCGGGATCCGCTGGTTGCAGACAGAGCCCAGATCCGCCAAGGTGGGCAGAGGTTGAGCTTTCAGGCTTGGCAGCGGCTGGAGCTCCTTGGGAATGGGGAAGGGATCCGGCTTGGGCAAGCTGGACCAGCGGCGCCAGAAAGGGGTAAAAACCGAGTAGGGCTCCCCCGCCTGGGTCAATACTTCCCCCGGCCCGTGCAGCAGCATATCTTGATAAGAAAAAGACAGGATCCCGGCTGCCGTCAAGCTAGCCCGCACCTGACTCTCCTGCTGCCGGGCCAAGGGATCCAGATCCTCGTTCCAAAACACGGCCTGCGCCCCCAGCTCGGTGGCCAACTGCCGCAGCTCCACCGCCGGATCCCCCCGCCGCCAGAGGAGCGGGATCCCCATCTGGGCGTAGCGCTCCTGCAGCTCCTGCAATGCCTGAAGGAGAAACGCCACCCTGGCTGGGGCCATATCCGCCCGTTGCAAAACCTGCGGGTCGAAAACGAAAACCGGCACCACCTGGGAGCTGCGCTGCGCCGCCGCATGAAGGGCTGTGTTGTCTGCTAGCCGCAGATCGCGGCGATGCCAAATCAAAACCGGGGAAGTCATAGGCTACTGAGGGACGGGATCCCATCTTGGCCGGTTCCCACCACCCCTTTCAACTCATTCCCCCCTCCCGGACAGCCAGGAGCTAGACTGTGAAGAACCTTAAAGGGCTCTGTCAAAGCTCTGGACGGTCGAGCAGCCGGCTGGGACAATAGCGGCAGCGTTCATCTGGCTTTTGTTGGCCATCGCTGTACCCCATTGCATAAGCTGTATCCCCCAACATCACCACCAATTGAGTTAGCTTCAGGGAGAGCAAGGGGTCAAGCGGCTCTGTGACATTCAGCATAAACTGCTCAATGGAGCGCCGCAGGGCCTCTGGCGTCTTGATCATCACGTCTCCATCCATCCATCGATGGCTTTAGGTATTCATACTCAAGGCAAGGTGGACATGGATTCAAGATAAAGGTAGAAGAGAGAGATGCTCGTAGCATCGGCTACTGTTCTGGGGATCGAGCCGACGCGGACTCTGCTCCACACCGGCCAGAGCCGGTTTGCGGATGAGCGGTAACCTAGGTATCCAAAAATGGCGACAGCGCGACGGGTGGCACGGGTAGCCGAGCTGATCAAACGGGAGGTCAGCCAAATCCTGCTCTCGGAGATCAAAGATGACCGCGTGGGGGCGGGCATGGTCAGCATTGTGGATGTCGAGGTTTCCAATGACTTGCAAAATGCCCGCATCTTCGTCAGCATCTATGGCGATGAAGCGGCCCAGCAGCAGACCATGGAGGGGCTGGCCTCTGCCACTTCCTTCGTGCGGCGGGAAATCGGTCAGCGCCTCGGCCTGCGACGGGTGCCGACGGTGGTGTTTTTGCAGGATCGCTCTTTGGAGCGGGGATCCCGCGTTCTGGCTCTGCTTAACCAACTGAAACGGGACGCCGAAACCAAGCAGGAGGGATCCTCATCTAAGAACCAGGAAACGGTTGAAGAGGGCAGTGAGGGCGAAGCAGAGGAGTTGGGTAACCGATAGCTGCCCTATTTTGTGAGCAGGCGCTACCTGTCTCCCAGCCCTACAGGCTGCAAACGGGCGGAAGCTTTGGTTTCCTGCCTGAACGGGCAACCCCTGCTGCCCCCCGACTCTGGCCATCTGCTTTTGCACTGCAAAGACTCTGCTCTAGTCCCCTTGCCTATGGCAGCACCCCAACGGCTCCAGAAACTTTTGGCTCAGCAGGGCTTGGCCTCCCGCCGCCAGGTGGAAGCCTGGATCCTAGCCGGACGCATTCGAGTCAATGGGAAGGTGGTCACCGAGCTGGGCTTTAAAGCCGATCCGGAACGGGATCGCGTCGAGGTGGATGGACGGGTGATCCCCTTCAGGGATCCCGTCCGCTACGTTTTGCTCCTGCACAAGCCCCTGGGAGTCTTGTCCACCTGTAGGGATCCCTGGGGACGCAAGACTGTCTTGGATCTGCTCCCACCACCCTGGAACCGGCAGATCCGTCTCTACCCGGTAGGCCGATTAGACGCCGACAGCAGTGGGGCCCTGCTTCTGACTAACGACGGCGACCTGACGCTGAAGCTGACCCATCCGCGCTACCATCTGCCCAAGACCTATCTTGTGCAGGTGCAGGGGCGGCCCAGCCAAGCCACTCTGCAACGGTGGCGGGAGGGCGTCGACTTGGATGGGTCTACCACTTTGCCGGCAGAGGTGGAGTTTTGTGATCCGCCCCCTTTTGGAAGAACCTCCAACTCCTCTTGGCTGAGGGTAGTCCTATTTGAAGGCCGCAACCGGCAAATTCGGCGGGTGGCCGAGCAGCTGGGCCATCCTGTGCTCAGCTTACACCGGGAGGCGATTGGCCCGCTGCGTCTAGGCAACCTAAAGCCAGGTCAGTTTCGCCTGTTGCAGCCGCAGGAGGTTCAGGCTTTGCTAGCCCCGTTTGCGGTCACTAACGGCTCAGCTCTGTCCAGAAGCGCCTCTTTTCACTCCTCCTCTCCCTCTTCATAATCTTTAGCGGGGGGAACTTTGTGCCCATCCTCTCTTTTGCAGGTAGCCAAACGATGCAAGAGTCGGAACGCTCTAAGGACTCTGTCCCGCCAACGGGATTGGAAGCCCTGGGATCCCTGTTGCGGCAAACACGGGAGGCACGGGGGCTGACGTTGACAGATGTAGCCAACGATACCTTCATCCGCTCCCAATATCTGCAGGCCCTGGAGGAAGCCGACTTGAGCCGGTTGCCGGAGCCGGTCTATGTGCAAGGCTTCCTCAAGCGCTATGCCAACTATCTGGGGCTGGATGGCGAGGCTTTATCTCGGCAAGCTTTGCCACTCCTATCTGCCAAAACGCCCCATGCGCTCCCTCCTCTTACTGCTGTTGGCGAACAGCTGGGCTTTGCCCTGCGCCCCTTTCACCTCTGGGCCGCCTATGTGGTGCTGGTCGTGCTGGCGGTGGGAGGGCTGTCGGCTCTTTTGGACGGCACCGGCAACCCCTTTGGGCATTGGCTGGCCAGCAGGTCAAGCGGCGAGGGATCCCAGTCGCAGCCGCAAGCAGCTAACTCCCCTGGGCGCAGCCCAGAACCGACCCTTCGCCAGATGTTTCCCACGCTGGATCAGTGGACGCGCATCCAGGGGGTTTTCCCTGACGTGTTGGAGGCCCATACGGAGGGGACGCGGCGCAAGCCGGTGCGCCTTGATATTCGCGTGGTAGAGCGTCCCTCCTGGCTACGAGTCATCGCCGATGGAAAAACCGTTTTTGAGGCCACCCTGCAGCCGGGGGCAGAGCTGAACTGGGAAGCCGAGCGATCAATTGTGCTGCGTACCGGCAATGCCGGCGGGGTGTTGGTGACCTTCAACGACCGCCATCTGGGGGTGATGGGAAGGTTTGGAGAGGTGAAAGAGCTGATGTTTGAGCCGGGGCTAGATATTCAATCCTTCCAATCCTTGCAATAGGGACCCGGCTCGGCCGGAGGGGCTAAAGGCCTTGATTGGGTTGAGGTAGGGCAGAAGCGATTTGCCACCCTTGGGATCCCAACTGCTGCAGCAGACGCCGGACTTTGTCCAGATCTTTGTCGCCCGGTTGGTGCTCGACGCCGCTGGAGAGATCAATGCCGCTAGGCTGGAGGTAGCTGAGGGCCTGCAGAACATTGTCTGGGGTGAGGCCACCGGCCAGCAGCCAGGGCAGGGGCAGGGAGCGGTGGGCCAACTCTGGCCAGTTGAGGGTTTGCCCAGTGCCACCTGCCCGCTGTGGGTGATAGGCGTCCAGAAGCAGAGCCTCCACACAGTCGCCGTAGAGGTGGGCTGCCTCCAGATCTGCCGGCTGGCGAATGCGCAGGGCCTTGATGCGGCGAATGCCGGGGAGCCATTCTCCCAGTTGCCGGCACTCTTCTGGCGATTCCTGGCCGTGGAGCTGAACAGCCGTGAGGCCGCCCACTTCCACCCAGGTGGCAATCGTACGGGGATCCTGATCCACAAAGACCCCCACCTTTTCCACATGTCCGGGCAGGGATCCCAGCCAGCCCGCTGCCGAGAGAGGCAAATAGCGCGGCGTGTTGGGCACTGCGATAAACCCAAGAGCGCTCACCCCCAGCGCAGCGATAGCCTCCGCTTGATCCTGGCGAGTGATGCCGCAGATTTTGACAAACAACCGGCCCATTGGGACGACAATCCCCTACTTTTGGTCGGGGCGCATTTGCAGACGATCCGGCTGTGCTGGATGAAGCGTGTTGATCCGGCGCACCATTTGCCACAGCCGCCCAAAGTTGCGTTGGTTAAAATGCATCACCAGCCTTGGCAAATGGGCAATCTCTTCCTCTGCTTCTTCCGGCAAAGCCTCAGTTTGCTCGATTCGGCCCGAGTCGAGAATGTCGGCAAACTCTTCGTTTAAGATATCCAGAGCCTGGGGCGAGAGCTTGGCATTCAAGCGCAAAACCAGCAGTTCCCGCACATAGCGATTGCTGTGAAAGATGCGATAAAAATCGACGATCTGCTGGCAGGCATCCCCTACATCGTCAGTTAAGGTGTATAAGAAGAGATCTTCTGGGCTAATCAGGCCGCGGCTGAGTAGATGCTCCCGCACATATTCATCCCATTCTTTCCAGTAGCAACCGCCCTTCTTGTCCACCAGCACCAAGGGCATGAGCTTGGTTTTACCGGTTTGCATCAAGGTCAGACATTCAAAAGCCTCATCCTGCGTACCAAAGCCACCGGGGAAAAGCACCAGCGCATCGGTTTCTTTGACAAAAAAGAGCTTGCGTGAAAAGAAATACTTAAAGTTAATGACCCGATCGCTGGCAGCAATCACAGGATTGGCCATCTGCTCGAAGGGAAGCTGGATATTCAGCCCAAACGAGTTTTCCAGCCCTGCCCCCCGATTGCCGGCTTCCATGATTCCACTGCCGCCCCCCGTCAGCACCATGAACCCTCGCTGGCTGATGCAGTGGGCGAACAACTGTGCCTGTCGGTATTCCGGGCTGTCCGGCCCTACCCGTGCCGACCCAAAAACTGTTACCTTGCGCTGATGGACATAGTTCTGGAAGGCCGCAAACCCTTGCTCTAGATCCTCAAGCGTGGCCGCCAGGATCTTGGCGTCCAAGCGGCTGAGATTCAGAGATCCCATCCGCTGCAGTGACTGCAAAATGCGCAGCCAAGCCGTCCGGTTGGGGTGATGCTCCAACTGCTTCAGACGAGTCTCAGCGTTGGAGAAAATCTCCTGGAGAAGAGAAGAAAGGGAATCAGCCAAGCCAGGATCCAGAGTTCTCTGTTATTACTTTACTGCAATAGGCTATCGACGGTGAACGCCCCCCAGCACTCATCTTCGTTGAGTCAACGCAAAATGGCTTACACCACGCTGCGCGAGCCGATAGAGTGCGGGCTTCACGCTTCACAGACTTGTTGGTACAGAGGTCTCAGAGTGCCACTGCCGTGGGATCCACGGTGGGAAACTCTCCAGAGATTTAACTTGTTCTCCTCACTTGTAGCACAAGCAGCTGTTACCCCGACACTGATTGGCTCTTGAGTTAACACAATTCACCAATCAATACAGTGCGGCGCTTGCCGCCGATTAAGCTAAATGCTACTTAGGCTTTACTCCCGAATCCAGACGTAGCGCTCTGAAGCACTGACAGTCGCTCCTCCTGCCCGGATCTTAGTCCTCAGCAGGCGTGTCAAAGTGCTTCTCCAGAATTGTGGTTAGAGTTGCCTTAGGCACAGCGCCGACCACCACATCTACCTTCTGGCCTCCCTTGAAGAGCATCAAGGTGGGAATGCTGCGAATGCCATACTGGCTGGCAGTTTGGGGATTCTCGTCCGTATTGATTTTCACGACCTTAACCTTGCCGGCATACTGCTCGGCTATCTCCTGAACCACAGGAGCTACCATCCGGCATGGGCCACACCAGGGCGCCCAAAAATCCACCAAGACTGGGATATCGCTACGCAGCACCTCTGCCTCAAAGGTAGCATCAGCAACATCTATTGCTGCAGACATGCTTGGAGAACTCCTGAAACAGTACGTACCCGTCACTTAGAGCGATCCTATCATAACTTTCTGGGCTTCTGTTCTAGGCCGCAGCAGGCACCTACAATTTTTGCCAGAGGGTTGGGCTGAACAGGCGAGCTTTTCCCAACCTGAGCGGGGTATTCTGGAGTGGAAGAGGGAGAAAGCGTGCAGGCGCCGATGGCATTTGAGCTCGGGCCAGAAGGAGGCAATCAGGCTGCAGCCGAGAAGCGGACTTCCGTCCAGGAAGTAGCTGTGGATTTTATTCGCCACGGCATAGCCGAAGAAGCACAAGCGGGAGTGGAGGACGCTTTCCGCGCCTTGACCGACGAGGGACGCAAGCGCTGCCGCAAAATTGCCCGCCAACTCAAGGAGATGGGTTGGAAGTGGGATCTCCTGCTCACCAGCCCCCTTGTGAGGGCGCGGCAGACGGCGGAGATTTTTTTCCACGAGAACTTGGCCGAAGCTCTAGAAGTGTTTGAGCCCCTGGCCCCGGACGGCAGCTTCACCGACCTGGTGCGCTGGCAGGCGGAGCGGGATCCCTTCACGTCTCTGGCCTTGGTCGGCCACCAGCCGGATCTGAGCCTGTGGATACAGGCAGCTATTGGCCTACTGCCGACCAATCCCCAGGCTATTACCCTCAAAAAGGCAGGCTTGGCCCAGGTGCGCTTTGCAGAAGGCCGTATCGACTATTGCCAGGGATCCCTGACGTTGTTGCTTTCTCCCAAAGTGATATTGCGCTGACTCTGCCCTACCTGATGTAGCCGTGCGAACGTGGCAGCTAGCGTTAACTTTTGTTAAGGTGGTGCAAACCCCAGCCGTAGGGAGCATTTCACGATGGCCAAGATCTTCACCCCTGAATTCAACCAGTTTGAGACCATCAACGCCACTCAGGCGTGGTCTTTGTTTTTTACCATTAGCACTTCTGACCGGCTCCTGGGCGAAGACCCGACTGTTGGCCGCTACATTACGCTAGCCCTGTTCAGTGCCATCCTCAGCGGGATCCTGAATGTGCTGCTGGCGTCCTAGTGGGCGGACAGCCTGTGGTTTTCTGAGACCTTGGTCTTTTGCGTTGTTAAGAGCCCGCTGGCAGTGACGGCTTGGCCTGAGGCAAGGGGGATCCTGCTCTCAGGTTTTTTGCTTTTGAATGGGAAAGGATCCCTTGTTTTTTCTCTGGGTTCTTCTCATGAGCGCTTCTGAGATGGGTTCCGTAGAAACCGGACGTCTGGCGGCGGCCGTGCCCGCCGAGCTGCCGTTGCTGCTGGCGCCGGCGGGGGACTGGGAGTGTGCCAAGGCGGCGGTGGAAAACGGAGCCGATGCCATCTATTTCGGGCTGGAACGGTTTAATGCCCGCATGCGCGCCCGCAACTTCACCGAGGCGGATTTGCCGGAGCTGATGGCCTGGCTGCACCAGCGCGGGGTGCGGGGCTACGTAACTTTAAATACCTTGGTCTTTCCTGAGGAGCTGGAGGAGGCGGAACGGTACATCCGCGCCATGACGGCAGCAGGGGTGGACGCTGTCATTGTGCAGGATGTCGGCATTGCCCGGCTGGTTCGGCATCTTTCTCCCGATTTCCCCCTCCACGCCTCGACGCAGATGACCATTACCAGTGGCGTGGGAGCCGAGTTTGCCGCCGAGCTGGGCTGTGAGGTGGTGGTGCTGGCGCGGGAGTGTTCCCTTAAGGAAATAGCCAAGATCCGCGCCCATCTGGAAGAGAAGGGATCCCCAATTGCTCTGGAGGTGTTTGTCCATGGGGCCCTCTGCGTGGCCTATTCCGGGCAATGTCTAACCAGCGAGGCGCTGGGGGGACGTTCGGCCAACCGCGGAGAATGTGCCCAGGCCTGCCGCCTGCCTTACGAGCTGGTGGTAGACGGGATCCGGCGTGATCTAGGGGAGAAGCGGTATCTGCTCAGCCCCCAGGATTTGGCCGGGCTGGAGGTGCTGCCGGAGCTGGTCAAGCTGGGGATCCACTGCCTAAAAATTGAGGGCCGCCTGAAATCGCCGGAATATGTAGCCAATGTAACGCGCATCTATCGGCGGGCCTTGGACGCCTTGGGAGCAGGGCAGGCGTGGCAGCCCTCAACTCAGGAGTGGTATGAGCTGGAGATGAGCTTTTCCCGCGGGCTGTATACCGGCTGGCTGCGGGGCATCAACAACCAAGAGCTGGTGCATGCCCGTTTTGGCAAAAAGCGGGGGGTTTACTTAGGGCAGGTGCTGGGGATCCAAGGGGAGCGGGTGGGGGTACGCCTAGAAGCCCCCCTCAAGGCGGGGGATGGTGTGGTGTTTGACCAGGGGGAGCCGGAGCTGCCGGAGCAGGGGGGGCGAGTCTACCGTGTGCAAGAGCAGCAGGGGTTGGCCTGGCTTTGCTTTGCTCCGGGGGCAATTGACTGCAAACGCCTACGGGTGGGGGATCGCCTCTGGAAAACCAGTGACCCAGAGCTGGAGAAACGCCTGCGCCAGAGCTACGCCGGGGATCAGCCCCGCTTCCGACGCCCCGTTCACCTGGAAGTCCACGGCCAGGCCGGCCTGCCCCTGACGCTGATTTTGCGGGATGAAGAGGGCCACACAGTGCGGGTGGACTCCCCTGTGCCCTTGCAGCCTGCCCACCACCAACCCCTCACCGACGAGAAGCTGCAACAGCAACTGGGCCGGCTGGGGGGCACGCCCTTTCGCCTGGGATCCCTGCACAATGCCCTGAAGGGGAAAGTGATGCTGCCGGTGAGCGTCCTCAACCAGATGCGTCGCCAGGCGGTGGAGCAGTTGCAGGCGCTGCGGGCCCGGCCCCGCCGCTGGCACTTTAACCCTAACGCCCACTGGCAAGACCTGCTGCCCCCCCCAGAGCAAGCCGAGCCGGGATCGCCCCAGCTTGTGGTCTTGGTGCGGGATCCGGAGCAGTTGCCGGCAGTGATTGCCTGTGGCATCCGCCAGATCTACCTGGAGTTGGAGGATCCCCGCTGCTACCGGGAAGTTATCCGCGCTACCAAGGCCGCTCACCCTGAGGTGGAGCTGTGGGTGGCCCCGCCCCGCATTACCAAGCCGGGAGAAAGCTGGATCCTCAAACAGGTGTTGGCAGCAGGAGCCGATGGCTATCTGGTGCGCAACTACGACCACCTGCGCTTTTTTGCCAACCAGCGCTGTATCGGCGATTTTTCTCTGAACGTGGCCAACCCCATCACCGCTCACTATTTCAAAAGCCGCTACCGCCTGGAGCGCCTGACGGCCTCCTATGACCTCAACCACGAGCAACTGGGATCCCTGCTGCAAGCTGGCCCCGCCCACTGGTACGAGGTTACCATCCACCAGCACATGCCCCTGTTTCACATGGAGCACTGCGTCTTCTGCGCCTTTTTGTCGAGCGGCACGGATTACACCAATTGTGGCCGCCCCTGCGAAAAACACGAGGTAAAGCTAAGGGACAGGGCTAATGTTGAGCACATTTTGAAAGCTGACGCTGGCTGCCGCAACACCCTCTACAATGGCAAAGCCCAAACTGGGGCCGAATATGTGCAAAAACTGCTGGATCTGGGGCTGCGCTATCTGCGCATCGAGTTCCTCCAGGAGTCTCCTGCGGAGATCCAACAAACTCTGCGTTGTTACCAGCAACTCCTTCAGGGCCAGATGAGTGGCTCTCAACTGTGGCGCCAGCTGAAGCTCCACAGCCAGCTAGGGGTAACACGCGGTTCTCTGGAAAG
>NZ_JANSJA010000077.1:0-1287 GCF_047462335.1 Synechococcus sp. H60.1 | reverse complement strand
CTTCCCTCATCATGAATGCCGGTCAGCCTGGTCGCAACCAACTGGTCGGCGATCCACCCGTCTCCAACGAGGGCCTCAGTCCCAAACCAGTGGACTACTACCCCGATCCAGATCGGCGGCCCTATGGCTTCCGGCTGCGCAATGGGGCAGTGCTGGCCCGCGGCGGGTTTAACCTCGATGAAGCCGTCTTCGGCCTCTCTTTCGTTTCCGACAACCCCGTCTACATCCAAGGGGACTTTAACCTGCACCAGACGAGGCAAGGCGAGCGGCTGGAAGAGTTCAAGACTCTCCTCAACTTCGGATCAGACGGCCTTTACAGCAACTTCTACGGGCGACTCCGGAGGGATGAAGACCGGCGCTTTGCCCGGGCAGCGGAGGATCTCTGGCGACCCACTGAGATCATAGGCGACTCGATCAATATCCTCTCCGCCGATTTCTGCGATGGCAGCATTGACGATGGCTTTGTCCAGGATGGCACCCTCAATGGCGGCGGCAGCAGCTTTGTGGCCAACCGCGACTACCAGGGCAACCCACAGCGGGCCTCGGCTCCTCGCCGCAACGACTACTACGGCTGCAGCGGGCCAAACCTCGGGGCCAACACCTCCTTCCTCAACCAGGCGCTGGTGATCCGGGGCAACAACTGGCCGGCTCCGGATCCGAATAACAATGGCGCTGGTGTTCTGCGCTTCGACAACACCAACGGGGCCCAGAACCTGGGCGACAACACCAACCAGCCCGGCTGGCCGGATGTGTTTGCCCGCGACACCCTCTTTGAGCGCCGCAACAGCACCGATGACCCGACGGCGGGCGGTGGCGTGCCTGAGGAGCGGCAGTTGCGGGCGCCAGATAGGGACTATGCCAACTTCGGTGTGCGCATCTCCGCCTTGGGCAACCCGGTGCTGGATACCTCCCGCTGGGTGATGGTGGCTCCCATCGGGCCCTGCCCGAACCCTGGCGGCGCTGGTCTGCTGGCCGAGTACTACAACGGCTGGATCACCAACCCGCGGAACCAGTACGACCCCAATACGGGGTTTGCCAGCACTGGCGCTGTAGGCCCTTTGCTCTCGAATGCTCAAAATAAAAACCTGCCCTACCTGCGGGCGGTGCGCTGGCCGGATCCGGTGTTCCCGGTCCAGGGGGTGCCGGATGCCATCGGTCAATACAACAACGGCTACACCAGCAGTGCGCCGCGTTGCCCAACGACCAACTTGGACAGCGCCACCAACGACCAACGCTGGGCCTGCGTGCGCGACGCTATCGATAATCCAGCTAACCTAGCACCTTTTG
>NZ_JANSJA010000076.1:0-1296 GCF_047462335.1 Synechococcus sp. H60.1 | reverse complement strand
CAAAAGGTGCTAGGTTAGCTGGATTATCGATAGCGTCGCGCACGCAGGCCCAGCGCTGGTCGTTGGTGGCGCTGTCCAAATTGGTCGTTGGACAACGCGGCGCACTGCTGGTGTAGCCGTTGTTAAATTGACCGATGGGCTCCGGCACCCCCTGTGCCGGGAACACTGGATCCGGCCAGCGCACCGCCCGCAGGTAGGGCAGGTTGGTGCTTTGAACATCTTGGGGCAGAGGGCCCACCTCCTGGCCGCTGGGGTTGGTGGCAAACCCTGTGTTGCGGTTGTACTGATTCCGCGGGTTGGTGATCCAGCCGTTGTAGTACTCGGCCAGCAGACCAGCGCCGCCAGGGTTCGGGCAGGGCCCGATGGGAGCCACCATCACCCAGCGGGAGGTATCCAGCACCGGGTTGCCCAAGGCCGAGATGCGCACGCCGAAGTTGGCATAGTCCCTATCTGGCGCCCGCAACTGCCGCACCTCAGGCACGCCACTGCCCGCCGTCCGGTCATCGGTGCTGTTGCGGCCCTCAAAGATGGTGTCGCGGGCAAACACGTCCGGCCAGCCGGGCTGGTTGGTGTTGTCGCCCAGGTTCTGGGCCCCGCCGGTGTTGTCGAAGCGCAGGACACCGGCGCCAGCGTTATTCGGATCCGGAGCCGGCCAGTTGTCGCCCCGGATCACCAGCGCCTGGTTGAGGAAGGAGGTGTTGGCCCCGAGGTTTGGCCCGCTGCAGCCGTAGTAGTCGTTGCGGCGAGGAGCCGAGGCCCGCTGTGGGCTGCCCTGGTAGTCGCGGTTGGCCACAAAGCTGCTGCCGCCGCCGTTGAGGGTGCCATCCTGGACAAAGCCGTCGTCAATGCTGCCATCGCAGAAATCGGCAGAGAGGATATTGACCGAGTCGCCTATGATCTCGCTGGGCCGCCAGAGATCCTCCGCTGCCCGGGCAAAGCGCCGATCCTCATTCCTCCGGAGTCGCCCGTAGAAGTTGTCGTAAAGGCCGTCTGATCCAAAAGTGAGGCGAGTGGTGAACTCCTCCAACCGATCGCCTCCCCTCGTCCGGTGCAGGTTAAAGTCCCCTTGGATGTAGACAGGGTTATCAGAGATGAAGGAGAGGCCAAAGACGGCTTCATCGAGGTCAAACCCGCCGCGGGCCAGCACCGCCCCGTTGCGCAGCCGGAAGCCATAGGGCCGCCGATCCGGATCGGGGTAGTAGTCCACCGGCTTGGGACTGAGGCCCTCGTTGGAGACAGGCGGATCGCCGACCAGTTGGTTGCGACCAGGCTGACCGGCATTCATGATGAGGGAAG
>NZ_JANSJA010000075.1:0-1306 GCF_047462335.1 Synechococcus sp. H60.1 | reverse complement strand
GCACGGGGCCTCGCCCCAGACCCGGGTGCTCGAGCGGATGCGCCCCCCCTTGCAGGTAAACCAAGACACCGAGGCCCTCGTCGCCCTGCAGCGCATGGCCGAGCAGGGTTTCTCGAGGCTCCTGGTTACCGACGAACAGGGCCGCCTGATCGGCATTCTAAGCAAAACCGACCTGCTGCGAGCCCTCCAGCTTCGCGCCGCTCAGATGAGCTTATCCAGTCGCCCCAGCCCTAGGGCTTGACAGGTTTGGGGGTAGTCTGTACACTTCTCGTTGCGCTGCCGCGAGGTAGCCAAGCACCTTGACAAAGAAAGATCAGCAGAAACACGAATCATACCTCGTTTTCTCGGATATATACAAACGAGAAAACGTCCAAATCTCGCCATAAAGCGAGCATTTTTGGAGAGTTTGATCCTGGCTCAGGGTGAACGCTGGCGGTATGCCTAAGACATGCAAGTCGGACGGGCTGTTTTATGCAGCCAGTGGCGGACGGGTGAGTAACACGTAGGTGACCTACCCCAAAGTCTGGGACAACTAGGAGAAATCTTAGCTAATCCTGGATGTGGACACTCACCTTGGTGGGTGTCTAAAGCCTTCGGGCGCTTTGGGATGGGCCTGCGGCGCATCAGGTAGTTGGTGGGGTAATGGCCTACCAAGCCGACGACGCGTAGCTGGTCTGAGAGGACGATCAGCCACAGGGGTACTGAGACACGGACCCCACTCCTACGGGAGGCAGCAGTTAGGAATCTTCCGCAATGGGCGAAAGCCTGACGGAGCGATACCGCTTGAAGGACGAAGCCCTTCGGGGTGTAAACTTCTGAACTCGGGACGATAATGACGGTACCGAGGTAATAGCACCGGCTAACTCCGTGCCAGCAGCCGCGGTAATACGGAGGGTGCGAGCGTTACCCGGATTTACTGGGTGTAAAGGGCGTGTAGGCGGTCTCTCAAGTCCGATGCTAAAGACCGGGGCTCAACCCCGGGGGTGCGTTGGATACTGTGAGGCTAGACGGTCGGAGAGGGTAGCGGAATTTCCGGAGTAGCGGTGAAATGCGCAGATACCGGAAGGAACGCCGATAGCGAAAGCAGCTACCTGGACGATTTGTGACGCTGAGGCGCGAAAGCGTGGGGAGCAAACCGGATTAGATACCCGGGTAGTCCACGCCCTAAACGATGAGTGCTGGGTGTCCGACATCTGTTGGGTGCCGTAGCTAACGCGTTAAGCACTCCACCTGGGAAGTACGGCCGCAAGGCTGAAACTCAAAGGAATTGACGGGGGCCCGCACAAGCGGTGGAGCATGTGGTTTA
>NZ_JANSJA010000074.1:0-1310 GCF_047462335.1 Synechococcus sp. H60.1 | reverse complement strand
GCTCAGCCCTCGCGCCACGGATCCCAGTTCTCATGAAATTTGCCTTCCAGAATGGCCTGGCGCATTCTTTGGGTGTAGCGCACGAGCTCCGTGATGTTGTGGATGGAAAGCAGAGTGTAGCCCAGGAGCTCTTGGGCGCGGATGAGGTGGCACAAATAGGCGCGGCTGAAGTGGCGGCAGGTGTAGCAAGGGCAGTCAGGATCGATGGGATCCAGGCTGCGGCGGTGTTCGGCATTCTTGATGTTCCAGCGTTGGCCGCGGCTGATCACGGTGCCGTGGCGGGCATAGCGCGTGGGAATGACACAGTCAAACAAGTCCACGCCGGCAGCCACTGCCGCCCGCATCTCGGCATAGGTGCCCACCCCCATGAGATAACGGGGGCGATCGGCTGGCAAGAGGGGGGCTGTTTGTCGCACCACCGCGTGCATTAGCTCCACCGGCTCTCCTACGCTGACGCCGCCGATGGCATAGCCGGGTAGATCCAGCCGACAGACTTCTTCCGCTGCCTGCCGACGCAGCTCCGGGTAAACCCCCCCCTGAACAATGCCAAACAAAGCCTGATCGGAGCGGCGGTGGGCTTCCACACAGCGCTTCAGCCATTGAGTAGTCCGCCGCACCGCTGCTGCCACCGCCTCAGGGCTAGCAGGATAGGGCGGACACTCGTCAAAAGCCATGATGATGTCTGCCCCCAAAGCATTTTGGATCTGGATGGAGAGCTCAGGAGTGAAGTGAATAATTCGCCCATCGTAAGGCGAGCGAAACGTTACCCCTTCCTCGTCGATTTGGCGGATGGCGCTGAGGCTAAAAACTTGGAAGCCGCCTGAATCCGTGAGGATGGGGCCTGGCCAGTCCATGAAGCGGTGCAGGCCCCCCGCCGCTTGAATGATCTCTTCGCCGGGCTGTAGGTGCAGGTGATAGGTGTTGCTGAGGATAATGTGGGCGCCGGTCTCCTTGAGTTGAGCAGGCGTGAGGGTTTTCACATTGGCCAGCGTTCCCACCGGCATAAAGCAGGGGGTCGGGATCTCGCCGTGGGGGGTAATGAAATAGCCCGCCCGCGCCTGCGTGTTGGGGCAGGTGCCCTCGCAAACAAAAGTAAAAGCCGCCAAGGTTAGCGCTCTGGATCCACTGCGTGCGCAGCCGAGCTTAGCATAAGAATCGGATCCCCTTCTAAAGCCCCCCAGCCCTTGACAGGGATCCCCTTTCTTGGGCATGCTTATAGATCGCTGCGGAACTGGCGGAATGGTAGACGCGCTAGATTCAGGTTCTAGTGGCAGCAATGCCATCGGGGTTCAAGTCCCCGGTTCCGCATT
>NZ_JANSJA010000073.1:0-15124 GCF_047462335.1 Synechococcus sp. H60.1 | reverse complement strand
GAGCAAGGCTCGCGCAAAAGCATCAAGTGTCGCCTCCAGCTTGGCGGCTTGCGACACAGACACCTTGAGCTTGCAGGAGATAGTCAGGACTTGGGCCATGTCACAATTATCCGTCGTCCGCATTCCTCCCGGCCCTGACCGGCCCCCCTCCCCCCGTATACGGGGGTACAGGGCGGGGCTCCTGCGGTTTCTAGCTGAAAAGGCAGCCCACCCCAGGAGCCTGCTGGAAACACTCTAGCTCAGCCCCTAATGAAGCCTGCAGAATGTAGAGAACTATGTAGAAATTGATACAGTGGTTTGCATTTCTCCGGGATCCCCTCGCCCCACGGAGCCGGGCCGGATTCTAGGAGCATTGCCCCCACCCAAGCCTACTGACTTCAGCCGAAGGATCCCTCTGGGGAACCCGGGATCGGTGGGGCTCGTCAGTGTATTCCCGGACACGTTTTTGGGAGACTTTGACGAGGAAAAACGGATGATCGATTGGTTGACCGGTGCTTTGATTGCATTGTTGCCGCCTGTTCCAGGGGAAGGGGAACACATGGTGGTGAGCCACTATGGCCAATTGCCTCCTGGCCAGAGCTGGAATCGACTCAAGGATGGCAGCGTCTTTCGACCTGAGCAGGACTTTGTTGCCGCCCATCGCACTTTGCCCATTGGCACGCGCTTGTTGTTGACCAATCCCGAGGATCCCAGGCGCAGAGTGGTGGTGGATGTTCTGGATCGGGGCCCCTTTGTTCGCGGTCGAGATCTGGACATTTCGACGGCTGCCGCTCGTGAGCTAGGCATTTATGAGCAGGGAGTGGCGAAAGTAGAGGTGCGTCTGTTGCCTCCCCAGGAAGTTCCTCTCTCCGGCCTTTTGATGAGCCTAAGGTAGAAATTGCTGGGCAAAAATAACTACTAGAGTCGGCTCCCGATGGGGAGAATCTGCCCAGGATAAACGACTCCCGACACTCATCTTCGTTGAGTAAACACAACTCATCAAATAGAGTACGGGCTTCACGCTTCACAGACTTGTTTGTACAGAGGTCTCAGCGTGCTGCCACCGTGCGACCCACGGCGAGAAACTCTCCAAAGATTTAACTTGTTCGCCTCAATTGCAGCACGAACGGCTTTCATCGCGACACTGATTGGCTCTTGAGCCAACACAATTCACCAATACAGTGCGGGGCTTCCCGCCGATTAAGCTAAATGCCTGAAGATTTGCTGGGCTGGTTTTCTGCTTCTTGTCTGCGGCGATCGCCAATGCCACAGTCGCCGCAGCATTCGGGTCGCTTGAAGTCGTCCCAATGGATGCAGGCCCGGCAGCCCTTCAGCATTTCCGGCCAGCGCTCTCGAATCAATAGTTGTCGCAGCCTCACTTCTCGTGATTCGGGAAAGGGGTGTCGCAATCCATCCATGGCCCTGGGATCCGCAGCTCTCTGTCTCTGGTATAAGAGCAAATGGAAGTCTGCAATCTAGAAATATCGGCATAGCTTAAGGTTTGTGCTTTGCCCATCTCGAGAGAGCTTGGGCTAGCTCAATTTTCTTGAGCCCATTACTTTTCGAAGGAATTTGCAAAAAATGTAAACGATTTCTTATGAGATTTAGCTGGATTTTTCCCCGCTTAACACAAAGGTGGGATCCAAAGGCAGCAACAGTTGGGTGCGACCGCGGTGTTCCAGGCGGTTCACGGCCGATTGGATCACCTCCACATGATGAGCTCGCACGGCAGCCAGCCCGGTAGAGAGGCCGTAGAGCCCCTCCAGAGAGTTGGTGGTTGCCACAATCCTGCCGTTGGGCTTGAGATGGTTCCAGGAGGCCTCCAGGATCTCCCGTAGGGGATGGCCGCCTTCGATACAGATGCGATCGGGGGGCGGAGAGAGCTGGTGCAAGCAAGCGGGGGCAGTGCCCTGGATTACCTGCACGTTGTTGAGGCCGAATTTCTCGCAGTTGCTCTCGATCAGGCTGACCACCTCTGCATCTCGCTCAATGGCGATCACCTGAGCTTTGGGGCAGAGAATGGCCGCTTCGATGGCGATGGTGCCTGTCCCGGCGCCGATATCCCACAGGCAGTGGTCTTCCCCCAAGCGCAACTGGCTTAGCACCAGCACGCGCACCTCGCGGGGGCTCATCGGGATCCCCGGGATCCGCTCAAAGGCAGAGTCCGGGATCCCTGGGGTGCGGTAGGGCCAAGAGAAGGGGGTTGCCATCGCCAAAGACCGCTGCCGCGAAAATGGCCATCTTCCTCAGCATAAGGCGAAGGCCCAACCGACTGGCTATGCTCTTTATGTCCTCCTGCAGGGAGAGGGGATCCCCGCTCTAGGCCAACCTAGGGCAGAAGTCCCCGTGAGGGCCACACAAAGCTCCAAAGCTGATGATCGGACTCGAACCGATGACCTGCTCATTACGAGTGAGCTGCTCTACCGACTGAGCTACATCAGCAATTTTGGATACCCCCACATCCCTTTGTTCGGCCAGTTCAGCAGCGCAAACTGGGAACGGGGGACGGGAAAGCCGACTTGGATTCGTGTTAAGGCCTATCTATCCTAGCGCATCCTTGCCTTGCTCGGGATCCCCAGGGCCACAATCCCAAAGAGAGACCCAAGGTCAGCCAGGCCAGCCAGTCGCCTGTGCGCGTGTAGAAGGTGACCTGAGATTGCCGCCTGACCTCTCCGCTGACCACCCCGCGCTGAAAAATCGGGCCCACCCGTTGCATTCGACCGGAGGGATCCACCACTAGATTGCCGCCGGTGTTGTTGACGAAGACCACGCTGCGCCGGTTTTCAACCGCCCGGAAAACCGAGAGCCGCCCGTGGAGCAGCGGCCAGTGGCTGTTGCCAAACCAGCTATCGTCCGAGATGACAATCAAGGACTCGGCTCCCGCGCGGGTCAGAGCTCGGCTGGGGGCAGGCAGAACGCTCTCCAGGCAGATCATCACCCCCAAAGGCCCAAACAGCTCTCCTCCCGCCAGCGGCCGATAGCCATCGGGGGAGGGCACGTAGCGCCCTGACTCAAAGTAGGGGAAGATCCACTGCTTGCCAAACCAATCCAGCACTTGGCCCCGGGCGTCAAAGAGGAGGGCGGTGTTGAAAAACCGTTGCTCCTCCTCCGGCAGGTGAGCTGTGCGGGGATCCGGCTCCGTGGCTCCCGTAATCAAGGCCCCTTCCGGGGGGAGGATGGCTTGCATCGGCTCGATCACATAGGGTTGCAGGGGGGTGTTCAGCAACCGGGCCCGCAGCGCTCCTTCCGGCCAGATCACCAACTGCGCCCCCTCGGCCACCGCCTGGGCCGAAAGCTGATGCAGCTCCCGGTAGCGCTCGCTGCGGTAGTCCCAACTGCGATCCGCCTCCAGCCAGGCCACCTGCTGCACCGCCCCCACGCGAAAGCTGGGAGCCCCTTCCGCCGCCAAAGCATCAAAGTAGGCCAGCCGTAGGCTGCCGTAGGCCAAGACTAGCCCCCCCAGACCTAGGCTGCAGGCCAGCGTGCGCCGGATAGCGGGGTTCTTGGCCCCAGCGCCAAGTGCTCCCCTTAAGGATCCCTCCGCCCTCCACTGGCGGCGGAGCTGCTCGGCCAGCTGCCAAACCACGCCGTTGACGAACACAGCAAAAAAGGTCACTCCCCAGATCCCAGTGAGATCGGCAATTTGGATCCCGAGGGGCCAGTCAAAGAGCAGGGATCCCCAGTGGAAGGGAATCGGCCAGCGGAGCAGACCCAGCAGCCCATCCAGCCCTGTCCAGACCGTGGCCACCCCTAGGGGACGGGCCCAGGGGGGAAGTGGTTGGCTCAACTGCAAACTTAAGACTGTGGCCGTTGTGAAAAACAGAGGGATCAGGGGGGCCACCACTGCTCCCCCTAGGATCTCCCAGGCGCTGAGCACTTGAAGGGAGAAGGGATCCACCCAGAAGGCGTACAGGCACACCCAAAACCACAGGCCATAGGCCAAACGCCAGCGCCCCCACCCCTGTCGTTGTTCGCAAAGGTGAAACAGGGGCGCTAGGCCCAGCAGTGCCCCTGGGAACCAGTGCAACCAGCGGTTGGGGGATCCCAGGCACAGCAGCAAAACGGTTAACCCCTCCAACCATCGGGATCCCGGGTTTTGGCGAACCGGTGAGAGCAAATCTAACTGTTGAGGGAGGGAGGGCAGCTCCAGAGCCATTGGCAATGCAGGAGAACCCCTTGGGTACTGGGGACAGCAGCAAGAGCCGGCCTTGCTCGCATCCCCTCATCTTTACAGATCCTGCTGAGGCCTGCAAACTATCCCAGAGGCCCTACTGCGGATACCACCGCTGTTGCCAGGCCCGCATTTGCTCAATCTCTACCTGCTGGGTGGTAACAATGGCTGTTGCCAGTTGCCGGATCTCAGGGCGCTTGGATTTTTCCAGAGCCTCTTGGGCCATAGCTAGCGCCCCCTCGTGGTGCTGAATCATAGCTTTCAGAAAGCGCAGGTCAAACTTGGGGTCAGCGGATCCCAGGTCGGTATCCATGCGCATGGCGGCAGCCATCTCCGGCGTCATGGTCATCTGGTGGCCCATCTCCTCATGCCACATCACGGGCTCCTGGGGAGCTTGCGGGTACCAACTCAGCCGCCAGCCTTGCATCTGCTTGATTTCTTGGCTTTGCGCTGCCACAATGGCCCTGGCCAACTGAAGAATTTCCCGCCGCCGGGATTTTTGCAGAGCCTCTGCGGCCATGCTCACCGCTCCCTCATGGTGGAGGATCATTGCATCCAGAAACCGCAGATCGAAGGATTCGTCGGCAGGGCCTAGGCTAATCCGATGAGCTCTATCGATTGAGAGCTCTCCCTTGTTCTCATGAGCAGTTGCCTCTGGCTCCAGCTCCCTGCCAACCCAGAGAGTGTCCAGGACAAGCCCACCAGCCAGGATGAGAGCCCAGACAGTTAGGCGCATCACCGCTTCTTCCGAGGACAACAGGTCAATATCCTACGCCCTCCAGTCCCCTCTAGAGTCAAGCCCTTTGGCGACCCTGCCAGCCAGAGTGGGATCCCTTAGCTTGGTGCCCCCATCTGGGCACCCCTGGCGTCGCCAGTTCAGGAAGTGGGGTTGGGTGCCAACAACTGCTCCCCTTGCAACATGCGAGCGGCAGCGCTGAACAACTCTTCCTCCAAGTAGGGCTTGGTGAAGTAGGCAGTGGCTCCCAGCTCCCGGGCTGTCTGCCGGTGCCGTTCTGCCCCCCTTGAGGTAAGCATAGCTACCGGAATATGCTTGAGGTTGCTGTCTGCCCGTATGCGGGAGAGCAACTCCAGGCCGTCCATGCGCGGCATCTCGATGTCGCAGAAGATGAGATCGCAGCGCAAGCCACCGCGAAGCTTTTCCCAGGCGTCCTGTCCATCGCGGGCTTGCTCCACCCGGTAGCCCACCTTTTGGAAGGACATGGAGAGCAGCTCCCGCACCGCAATCGAGTCATCCACAATGAGCACCGTGGTTTGATGGGTTTCCTCGGCACGTGGCTCCGCAGCACGACGCTCTGCCCAGAGGCGGCTGAGATCGCGACGGCGGCCTTGGGCCATATCCACCAGTTCAAGGACATCAGCAATGGGCAGCACGCGACCATTGCCCAGCACCGTTGCCCCAGAAATGCCAGGTGGTTTGGGCACAGGCCCGCGCAATTGCTTGATCACGATTTCCTGCTCTTCCACAAAGCTGTCCACCTGCAGGGCAAGGTACTGGCCGGCACTTTGGAGGACAACAATGGGGATGATGCCCTCATCCTGGGCAACGCTGTAGACCTCGGAGCGGCTGCGGCTGTGGCTGCGGCTGTAGGACAACAGATTCGAGAGGGGTTGGAAGGGAAGGCGTTGATCCCGCCAGGGAATGGAGGGCCGCCCCTGTTCATCCGGCTGCACCTCATCGACGGGAACATCCAGCATTTCCTCCACACCGTCGAGAGGAAAGGCGATCAGGGCTTTGTCGCTGACACACACCATCGCCTTGGAAATGCTTAAGGTAAGCGGCAGGCGGATGGTAAAAGTGGTGCCTTTGCCGCGCACGGAATCCACTTGGATGCTGCCGCGCAGATCGGTGATGTTGCGGCGCACCACATCCAAGCCAACCCCCCGCCCGGCCAGGTCGTCCACCTCGCTGGCCTCACGGCTGCTAAAGCCGGGGTGGAAGAGGACGTTGAATACTTCGTCTTCGGTTGCCTGCTCTGACAGCAGCCCCAGCCTTTGCGCCTTGGCCTTGATTTTCTCCACCGGGATGCCGGCGCCATCGTCGGCGACAACGATGATTGTCTGGTTGCCTTGGTAGAAGGCCCTGACGGTGATCTTGCCTTCAGGGGGCTTGCCCAAGCGGCGCCGCTCCTCAGGGGGCTCGATCCCGTGCACCAGGGCGTTGTTCACCAGGTGGGTCATCGGGTCGGAAAGCTCTTCCAGGATGGCTTTGTCGATGAGGGTGTCGCGGCCTTCCACCACCAGGCTGGCCTGTTTGCCCGTTTTGATGGAGAGATCACGGACGGCGCGGGGCAGGCGGTCGGCAATTTGCGCGAAGGGCACCATGCGCGCCCGGTTCAGGCCTTCTTGCAGTTGGGTGGTGACCTGGCGGAATTGGCGGGTGATCTGCTCTGCCTCATCCACCGCAAACTCGATGTCGGAGGAAGACTCGCGTACCCGCACGATGAGCTCAATGATCTCCTGGGCCAGAGTGTGGAAGGTCGTAAACTGATCCATCTCCAACTTGTCGAACTCTTGGCCTATGGAGTGCCCCACCCGCCCCCGAGTAGATTCCTCGCCGTTCCGGCCGAACCCCACCGTTGCCGCGCTGCTGCGGCTGGAGAACAGCGCCGCTTCCAGCAACGAGCGGTCGTACTGATCCCGCATGCGCTGGCCCAGCTCCCCTAGCTGTTGCACCCGGCCCAATAGGCCATCCAGAAACTGGCGCAGGCGAGTTTGGTTTTGCTCCATGCTGTTGCGGATGACCACCAGCTCTCCCACCAAGTTGTTGATGGAGTCGAGGTGGCGCACCTCCACCCGCATCACAGGGTTGCTGAGAGCAGATCGCCGTGGGGTCGGTGGGGTTGGGGTAGCCGGTGCCGTGGGGGCGGCTGTTGCCGGAGCGGGAGTTGCCGGGGCAGTGGCAACAGCGGGCGGAGAAGGCGCCGGCGCTGCTGCAGAGGCCTGGGGGGCAACCTCGAGATCGCCTAGGAGGGATTCCAGTTGGGCTGCGAAATCATCGGCGACCTCGCTGCTCACGGCTGCAGGGGATCCCACAATAGGAGCGATGACCTCTTCCAGCTCAGGCGGCACCGCTGGTTCGGCGGCATCGAAGAGGGCAGCCAAATCGTCCAAACTTGGGGCAGGAGAGGCTTCCGGCGCTTCTTCCTCCAAGGGCCGCATCTCATCTGGGGAAACGGTCGCGCTCTGGGCAGCCAAGAATTCATCCTCTGTGAACAGGCTTTCCAGTTGGCTGGCCAGATCGTCCTCTGCCGGCTGAGGATCCCTGTCCTGCTCTGGGGCAGCCACAAGCGGCTCGGGCAGGGACACTTCAGCCAGACTGCTTGCCTGGAAAGCTTCTGTGTTGCTTAGGGAGACGGCGGCGTCGGGGAGTAGGTCTTCTTGGGTGCTCGCCGCTTCAGCAAGGAACTGGCTCAGCTCATCCAGATCCACCTGGCCGTCGCCATCGGTATCCAGAGCCGAAAGGGATCCCCCAATCGCCGCACCTAGCCCTTCGGTATCAGGCTCCTCGGCAAAGAGAGCCTCGAGGCGGTCGAAGGACTCCGCGGGCTGCCCCTCCGGATAGAGAGCTCCTTCCTGAACCGGGAAGAGGTTCTCCAAAAGAGCCCAGTCCTGGGCTTCTGCCGCATCCCCAGTGCCCGGGGCGTCCTCCAGTGTCTCCCCGGCGAAGAGATCGGCTAGGCCCAGCTTCGCCCCCAGGTCTGGGGTTTCCGCTGCCGTCGGCTCATCGGAAGGGGCCAAGACGCTCTCCGGCGCAGCGGCAAATCCCTCCAAAGCAGGCGAAGATTCCTCAGCGAAGAGGTTTTCAAGCTGCTCAACTGCGGCCACGCCAAAGTCGGCGATGCCAAAAGAGAGTTCAGGAGCCGCCTCGAAAGATGTGGAAGGTTCGCTGGCTTCTTCTAGGCTCGACCAGGCCTGATCCGCTGCCGAGACAAGGCCCTCCAGGCTGCCTTCAGCAGCAGAGTCCAAAAATGTCAGGGATCCCGTCTCATCGGGAACAGAAAAGTCCTCAGGCCAGAGGTCGGCAGAGAACTCGGCCCGCAAGTCTGCTGCCGCCTCCCCATCCCCAGGGATCGGCTGGAGGGACGAAGACAACTCCTCTACCCAGAGATCTGCCTCCGGCCCACTGTCGGGAGCAGCCCCAAGGTCAGGCAACTGGGACAGCTCCTGCAGAGGAGAACTCTCTACTGCAAGCTCCTCGAGCTCGAACAAGGCCTCCACTCCGGCACTTGCAGCTTCGTCTGCAGCCGGGGCTTCCTCGAGGCTTGCCGCAGCAACTTGGGCCGCCAGAGGGACATCCCAGACGGCCTGACTTGTTTCCTCGGCCCCTCTCAGCTCGGTAGGCTCGACAGAGGCCAGCTCTGCTGCTGCTTCGTCCACTACTGCGGCAAACAGCTCCGCCAAATCCGTTTCCCCTCTCCCCTCTTCTGGGCTCAGCTCCTCGAACACCTGCGAGAAAGGCTCAGGGGAAGGAGGGATCAGCTCCGGCGGTGGCTCCTCAATATCGGATAGCTGCTCTGCGTTGGCAAACAGCTCGTCAAAGGCAGAGGAGGCTTCTGCTTCCAGACTTAAAGGAGTCGCTTCGAAGTCGCTTGAGCCAAAGCCTAGCCTGTCCTGCGACCCGTCGAGTACTGCTGCAGCTTCTTCCGGCGCGGCGACGCCCTCTTGGGCAAGGTCGGCGGCTGCTTGCCAGTCTTCCTCGGTCAAAGTCTCGGTGGACATCTCCGACCAGCTCAGCCCTGGGCTCTCCTCGCCTGCCAGGACACCGTCCATCTCCCAAGGGGACGGCGGCTGCCCGACCAGCAGATCCCAGGCCGCCTCCACGCTCTCCGACCCCTCCGCTTGCAGGGTTGCTTCGACGGGGGTCGCCTCTTCTGATCCAGGTTCCTGG
Source organism: Synechococcus sp. H60.1 (assembly GCF_047462335.1). Taxonomy (NCBI): domain Bacteria; kingdom Bacillati; phylum Cyanobacteriota; class Cyanophyceae; order Synechococcales; family Synechococcaceae; genus Synechococcus; species Synechococcus sp. H60.1. Next base: position 6,065 of record NZ_JANSJA010000073.1, on the reverse strand, counting down.
CTCCCCTCGGCTGCAGAGGATTCTTCTGCCGGGATCCCAGCAGCCGCCCAGTCCGCTGGGGCAGCCGTGCTCGCGGGTTCACGGAAGAGTGGCTCTGGCTCTCCAACAGGGCCCAGGTCGAAGGAGGTGGGGATCCCTGGCTCCTCAAGGGCCGGCGGCACAGGGCGGAAGGCCAACAACTCAGAGGAGGGCTGGATGGTATGCGCTGCTCCGCTGGCCAGAGCCTGGTGAGCCTGTTTCAAATCTCGCAGAACCGGCAGAGCCAGTTGCCGCAAATCCTGGGCGGGATCCGCCAAGATCTCGCCAATTAGGCGGGCTAGGGCTGTCCAGCCACCCAGATCCACAGACTCAGCCTCTCCCACCTCCTGGAGCGATTGAACCAAGCTTTGCAAAGCGGGCCGCGTAGCTGGGTCATCGGGGCGTTTGAACAGCTCCAGCATCTGGCGCAACAGGGCTGGGATCCGCTGATGAACCACCACCTCCAAAGGATCTGGGGGTGCAGCGGGAGCCACAGGGTGAGCCAGTTGCTGCAATTCCGCCGAAGCCGCCACCTCTTCGGCTCTCCCCGCCAAGACAAGTTGCTGCCCTTGCTTCAAATCCCGCAAGGCAACCAACGCCAACGTTCGCAGATCGGCGTCGGGGTTGCCCAGGGCTTGCTCGAAGGTTTCGGTTAACTGTTGCCAGCCCACCAGATGATGCACTTGCCCGATCTGCTTGAGAACAGCATTGGCCGCCAGCAACTGCTCGCGAACGCCCGGCTGATCCCCGCGCTTGAACAGCTCCAACATCTGCCGCAACTGCTGCGGCACCACTTCCGCCATCTCTTGTTGTAGAGTGCGGGCTGCTGGTGGCGGGGGGGCAGCCGGAGCAGGTCTAGAGACAGGGCCAGCGCCGAGAAGGCTCTGAATGTAGTTTTCAGTCTCCTGAAAAACTGGCTCCAGTTCCGCCAGCGTCGAGTTGCTGAACTCCTGGGTGAGACCGCGAGGGCTTTGCAGCTCGTCCAAAAGCGCCGTCAGCCCATCAAAAACTCGCAGCAGCAGCGTCTCCAAGTGCTGATCCACCGGCACTTCGCCCAGGCGAGAGCGAAACACGTTGAAGAAATCCTCTAGGCGGTGGGCAGTCTGCTGAATGCTGGTGAGGCCCAGCATGGCTGCTCCGCCTTTGATGGAGTGGGCAGCTCGGAACAACTCGTTGATCAGCTCAGGATCGCTCACGCTGTCCCGCAGGCTGAGGAGCCCCTGCTCGATCGTGGCCAAGTGGTCGCGGGCTTCTTCGATGAAGTAACTGAGGATCCGCTTTTGTGCTTCTTCATTCATGGCAGGAGGTTCCTCCTACAGCCCACAGGTACTCATATCAGTAGTAACAGATCGGACAGGGGAAGCTTTCCCATGCCCGAATTCTGCTTTGCGACAGAGGGATCCTGATGTCCCTGAAGCGCGGCAGCTTCCCATCGGGATCCTTGTCCCTAGGATGCCCGCGAACCGAGCAAATTTGCTCATTCATCCCCCACCCGGAAGCGACCGACAGAAGCTTGCAGCTCGCGAGCGATGCTCACCAACTGTTGCAGCGAGCTGGCTACCTTCTGCGCCTCCTCGGACGTCTCGTTGGCTGTCAGCGCCACTGACTGCATGAGATGGGCTACAGCGCGGGAGGTCTCCGTTTGTTGCACAGTAGCCTGAGAAATCGCCCGCACCAATCCGTCGATCTGGTGGCTGATCTCGATGATCTCATCCAGACTGTTTTTGGCCTGCTCGGCCCGCCTTGTTCCCTCTATAACCACCTGCGTCCCCTCCTCCATGGCTGTCATGACGTTGCTGGTTTCCGACTGGATCTGCAGCACAATCTGCTCAATCTCTTTTGAAGCCTTGGCGGCCCGGTCGGCCAGTTGTCGCACCTCATCCGCCACGATAGCAAAGCCTCGTCCCGCCTCGCCGGCCCGAGCGGCCTCAATACTGGCGTTGAGGGCAAGCAAGTTGGTGCGCGAAGCAATTTGTGAGATCAAAGCCACAATCTTGGAGATCTCCTGCGAGGATTCCGCCAAGCGTTTCACCTTGCGGGTTGTCTCTGCTGCCATTTCCCGAATTTCCAGGATGCTGGCCACCGTACGATCCACCGCTTCTCCACCCCGGGCAGCCGCTTCTGTGGCCTGGGCAGTGACATTGGCTGCCTCGCGGGCGTTGTTGGCCACCTCTTGAATTGATTCCGTCATCTCCTGAATGGAGTTGAGGGAGTTGGAAATTTCCTCCGCCTGGCGCAAGGCGTCGGCAGAGAGGCTGCGGGCAAAGTCCTCATTCTGCAAAGCAGCGTCGTTGACAGCAGCGGCGGCCCGCTTCACTTGGATCACGATGTCCCGCAGGCTGCGAATGGTCAGGTTGAAAGAGTCGGCGACGGCGCCAAGCACATCGGCAGTGACCTCCGCCCGCACCGTCAAGTCTCCACGGGCTGCCCCCTCCACATCATCCAGGAGGCGAATTACCTGCCGTTGCAAGTCTTCCTTGGCTTGTCCTTGCTCGGCGGCCCGCTGGCTTAGATCGGCAAAATGGGCCTCAAGGGCGGCGGCCATTTGGTTAAAGCTGTTGGCCAAGCGACCCAGATCGTCCTCTCCTCTCGCCTCTGCTCTTACGGAAAAATTCCCCTGGGCCAGGGCGGCGAAGTGGTTGGACAGCTCTTGGGCAGTGGAGTGAATGCGTTTGGCACTGCTAGCCGCAAGTACAGCCCCAACTCCTGCGCCGACAACTCCCCCTCCAATGACCCCCCCAATCCAGCGAGCTCCCCCATTGGCCGGGATCCCAAGGCCGATGACCAAGCCAGCAGCCAAACTCACAGCTCCTTGGATCAGCGCCAGCGTCAACTGATTGGCCGTCAGTCGGCTAGGCAGTTCCTGCCCGGATAGGCTAGGGAGAGGAACAGTGAGCGTAGGCAAGCTTGGTACCGTTTTACCCGTCTCTCCTGTCTTGCCCTCCTCGGGATAAAAGGCCGCCGGCTCGCTGCCATCCATGCCGGCCAGTTCGCGATCCAGACGGTCCAGCTCATCGAGCTCGAAAGGGGCGGAGGCAACGCTGGTCGTGTCTTCTTCGGGGGCAGGGATCGGCTCACTCATGGGGGCAGCCAATTCTGTTGGCAAGCTCTCCTCTAGGGATCCCACCTCCTCTTCCGCAAAAGTGGGTAGGGAGAAGCCCATCTCCTCGGGAAAGTCCGCATCGCTAGCCAACTGCGTGATAAAATCGCTGCCTGAATCCTGGAGGTGCTGCTGGTCGAATTCGTTGAGGAAGGCAAAATCGTCATCGACTGCCGGGCCTGTCTGAGGCTGCTCCCTGCCTGCTTGCAAGTCGGTCCCGCCTGGAACCCTCAGTGGCGTTACCTGAGGGTTAGCGGGCAGCGGGTGAGAGAAGGCAAACGGATCCGCCGGCTCCAATTCTAGCCTTGTCTCAAAAGGAGCCGCAAAGCTTTCTTCCTCGCCAAAAGTCATCTCATCAGCGGCAAAGCCGTCGCTTCCCATCGAGAAGGGATCCTGAGCAAAAGGGTCGGCCTCTTGTTCCCCCATTCCCTCAAACTCAAACTGGGGAAAGGGAGCCGCCTCCTGCGCTTGAGGTGGGAACTCCCCTTGAGGTTGGAGGTTGCCTTCCTGCACCGGAGAGGGGACGTCCGCCAGCTCCGGCGCCATCTGCAACAGCTCCTCCAGGCCCCTGCGGGCCGACTCCAGCTCCTCAGGATCGCTGGCCGTCTTGAGGATGGTATCGTAGGTATGGCGGGCTTCCAGCAACTGCCCCGCTTGCTTCTGGGCCGAAGCCAGCAGCAACTTGACAGCAGTATCCTGCGGCTGAGCAGCGGCTACCTGGTTGAACAACCGCACTGCCTCGACGTAGTCTCCCTGCCAAAAGGCGACCATCGCCTCGGTAAAGTCTCTCTGATTGTTCGCGCTCGAAACCATGGACCCTCCTTTCCCTGCTTGGCTATCTCTGTTGCTGCTTCAACCCAAATGCCCAGAACTCACCCAACACCAACCCGCCCAAACCCTTTAGAGTTGTTGGGCTACAGATGGGTTACCTCTCCCAACTGGCTGCCCTGCTCCCAACAAAGAATGGGCTCTTGCCCTCCTTCCGTAAAACATTGGGGTAGCACAGCCATGCTCCCCGGCTGGCCTGGTGCAAATCTCTAGGGAACAAGATCGGCTCCATTCTTTCCATTGTGAATGGCTTTGGAGATTGACTACGATAGAAACTATACATTTCCGCATTTCTGCCGAACTGGCGGCTAGCCATTCCTCACCCCCAACGGTCGGATCTCAGGATGGCCGACTGATCCAGCAGCGGCAAGCGGGCTCCCGTCGCAGGCACCACCCATTCCCCTCGCAAGAAGGGAGCTATCGACTCAGGAGCCACGAGGACAGGCCGCACCGACTCAGTCTTCAGCCACTCCATGCCCACAATTAAATCCACAGCCAGGCCCATCAGCAAATCCTGTTGATCCATTACGGCCACCACAGGGAGCTCGGCGCGGTCGAGGTTGAGGGGCGGGCTGATCCCCAAAAACTGGCCCAGATCCGCAACCCAGATGATTTCGCCCCTCAAGTTCAGAGTGCCCAGCAGAACTGGGGCGACATTCGGCATGGGGGTAATTTTCTCGGGGCCGATGCTCATCACCTCCACAACCGATACCGCGGGCAACGCAAATTCCTCCCCAGTAGCAACCTTGAATTTTAGGAAAAGCTCTCCCTCAGGAGCCTCTATTTCCTGCAATTCTTGGGTCTCATCCCCCATCAATAAGTCCAGATCCCCCAGCATGACGCTCCCCCGTATTGATGGTCTGTGGAGAGGTGGCCACCGCTCCCTTGCCCAGGGCCTAGAGCCCTTTTGGGCTCTGCCGGAAAGCATAGAGGCAGGATGGGCGGTTCCTAGCCTCTCAGTAATTGCTTAATCGTACCCACCAGTTCCTGCGGCTGAAAAGGTTTGGCAATATAGGCATCTGCTCCCTGGCGGAGCCCCCAGTAGCGGTCGAACTCTTCCCCTTTGGAAGAACACATGACAATCGGGGTTTTTTGGGTGAGCGGGTCGGCTTTGAGGAGACGGCACACCTCGTAGCCATTCATACGCGGCATGACAATGTCAAGCACAATCAGGTCGGGTTTGTTTTGCTTCACCGCCTCTATGGCTTCCACCCCATCTCCCACCGTCATCACCTCGAAGCCGTTTTCCTGCAGCAACTTGCTGATCATCTCCCGCTGAGATTGGCTGTCTTCCACCACCAAGACGCGACTCATTTTTGTCTGGTCTCCTTGATCTCCCGCAACTGCTGTTTGATGGTAGCTAGTAGCTCTTGAGGCTTGAAAGGTTTGGTTACATAGGCATCGGCTTGATTGCGCTTAGCCCACTCGATATCAAAGGCTTGATCTTTGGTGGAACACACGACAATGCGGATGTGCTTGGTGCTTTCATCTCCCTTCACTTCCCGGCACACTTCGTAGCCATTCATGCGAGGCATGACGATGTCCAGCACCACCACGTCGGGCTTCTGCTGACGAATGATGTCCATCGCCTCTACACCGTCCATCGCGGTGGAGACTTCCAACCCGTTTTCGGAGAGCAGGTTGGCAATAGTCTCTAGGTAGGTACGGTTGTCATCCACCACCAGCACTTTGCTCATGGTCATCTCGCTCCTGTTGTATTTTGCGGGTCTGGTCAACTCTAGCGGCTGCGTAAACTACCCGACTCCGACCGCTAAGCGGTACCGAGCGGGCTTAAGCGCTACGCGCCGCTGACGCGAAGGGTAGCCCTGCAGTTGGCAAGCCAACCACGGATCTCCAGGCCGGTTTACAGCGGCCCCCAAAAAGGGCAATCCCGTTAGCACCGTTGAGATCTGCATCCCCTTCCCAGCCACAGGCCGGGTTGACACAACGAAAACGCTTCCCTTCCCGTTGCCCAAGCCACAAACACCGGTGACAAGTTTGCGAAGGGTAGGCAGGCGATACTAACACCACCTTCACCCCCGCTCTTGCTGCCTTGTCCTCCAGAAACTGTCTCCACTGGGAGAACGCCCCTCGCGCTAGCGGGCCGTAGGCCTCACTG
>NZ_JANSJA010000072.1:0-15164 GCF_047462335.1 Synechococcus sp. H60.1 | reverse complement strand
CAGAGATTGAACTTGTTCGCCTCACTTGTAGCACGAACGGCTTTCATCCCGACACGGATTGGCTCTTCACCCATACAGTGCGGGTCTTCCCGCCGATTAAGCTAAAGCCTGAGCTTTTGGCAGCTCTGCCAGAGGCTTACCAAGACGGGATCCTGTTGGTGGTGAAAGAAACGCCGCTCTCGGAAGAGGATCTGCCCGCCGAGTGTCCCTACCCACTTGAGCAGGTGCTAGATCTCGGCTTTTATCCGGGATCGGGATAGCTCAAGGGGCTTGGCTCGCCCTTGGAAATGCCGCCTCTTGCAACCTGAGAGCGAAAGCTAGAGCTCCAGCTCAACCTGTCCTCCAAAGGCTGCAACCAAAGCCTTGCTAGAGATGGCTCAGGCGTGATTTGAACACGCGACCCAGGGCTTATGAGTCCCCTGCTCTACCGCTGAGCTACTGAGCCGAGAAGACGCTTAACTAGGATAGCATCTTTATGGCTGGGAAGTCTGCCCTGAAAGAGGATCCCCCCAGGCATAGCTTCCTCCACAGCTTGGGGTAACTTGTTCCAGCAAGCCGCCTAGAACCGTGCTGTAATGAACACGCCCTCTCCTCGGCCTCCCAAGGGATCCCTCTTTTGGTTGGCCCTATTGCTGCAGGTAAGCCTGGTTGCGCTGGTGCCGACCCGGAAGGCGCTTACCCTTGCCACGGGAACCCCCATCTACTTGCAAATTGCTCCTCGGGATCCCTACGACCCCTTGCGGGGCCGCTACGTAACCTTGAGCTATACCGTTGCCCAACTTTCCACTCTGGAGAAACTGCCCGGTTGGTTCCCTGAGCTTGGTAAGCCAGGGATCCTCTACCTGCGCTTGGCCCCTCCTGCCGGGGATCCCTCTCAACCCTGGCAGGCCATCGGCATCAGCCGCGACCGGCCCGGGGAGCTGCAACCTACGGAGGTCGTCCTGCAAGGGTGGTTCGATGGGTGGCAGCTTAGGTTTGGGATCGAAGAGTTTTTCATTCCAGAAGCGCTGGGAGATGTTCTGGAACTAGAGATCCGCCGCAACCCAGAAGCACTGCGAGCAGAGGTGAAGGTGGATCCCTGGGGCAAAGCAGCTCTGGTGGGTCTTTGGGCGGGGGAACGGCGGTACTAAAGGCCGGCCTTGTTCTGCAGTGGGGGGAGGATCCCTTTTAGCCCTCTTTCTTTTTCCGCGAGCGACTTGAGCTTGTTTTCTTGACGCTGGCGGATGTCGTGGTTTTTTTAGACGATTTCTTCTTACTAGGAGGTGGTGCTGTAGGAGCTAGGAAAAATACCTCCTTCAGAGCATCCAACTTTTTGCCTCGCGTAATTCTGCATCCTAGCTTGGTTATGGGAGTTAGATCCTGCCACCAGCTCCTATCCGCCTCCGCAATTCGCGCGGCTGCAGTGGTTACATCAACTCCCTTAAGCGGAGTGCCGGGCTGCTCAGCCAGGTATCTCAGCGCAGCCAAGATAGTTTCCCTAGAAGCCTCAGTCAGATTGACCTTCGGAACCCTTTCTCTGGCGAGAACTTGGGCCTGCTCCACCTGCTCCGGAGCTGGGTCAACAATGATACACCAGAGCCTCTCCAGCCCTGCTTCTTGAGCAACTGCATAGACAAAATGGTTGCCAACGGCCTTGTACTGGTAGTCGCCAGCTTCAACCACTAGCAGCGGCACCCAGTTGCGCCCTCCTGTTGCCCTTAACTGAGCGGCTGCTGCAGTAACCAGGAAAGAGGGAGCAGAAAACCCCTCGGCAGGCATGATGCTCTCAAGGGGTAAGTTAACCAGCTTGCCGAGATCGGAGAACTCACTCATCGATAAAGTACTCGCCGGCGAGCTTTTGGTAGTATTCTAAAACTTTCTTGTGCTTAAGGACAGCAGGAATTCGATCAAAAGTGGCAGAAGATATCAGTGCATAGTCGGGTATAATGCATTTGTCTTCATTGCCCTTTTTAAAGAGCGGTCGGAAATACGGGGTTAAGTCCATATCTTTCTCTTGCTTAATAAGCTTTTGTATTTCTTCGTTTGCCAGTTTGGTAGCGTTTTGATTTTTCGAGGAGACGCCATTAAAAAAGATAGGCAAAGCGATGGGGCCTCCGTCGTGTCGTGATTTAACAGTTTCTGGAATGAATTTGGTAATTACTCTAACAGCATTATTCAAAGAAGACAGATCGTCAGGTCGGGTAGGTATCAAAATAACGTCGGCAGCAAAAAGTCCACTTTGGCTGAAGTAAAGCCACTGAGTTGGGCAGTCGATTAGGATGTAGTCATACTCACGACGAAGGGGGGCAAGCAGATCCCGAAGGCGCCTGGTTCCTTTCTGGATATAGGCTGCATTTTGGCTGTCGGTCAGTTTCTCCAGCTCAGAGTCTCTTGGGATGAGGTTGAAGACGGAAACTATTCCCTTAGGTGTCTTGAGCCTATATGTCTGAACAATCGTGTGGACGTCTATCCTGGGATCCTTTAAACACTGCGTTAGTGTAACTTTTCCAGGAGTAGCTCCCAAGCTTCTTGTCAAATCTCCTTGGGAGTCAAAGTCAACAGCTAAGACTTTTTTCCCTTTATATGCTAATGCTCCTGCAAGGTTAATAACCGTTGTTGTTTTGCCCACACCGCCTTTATTGTTGTACACACATATGGTCAAAGCGCGCTCGTAGTTTTCTATCTTGTTTCGTAAATCATGCACGATGTTCTCAATGTTATCCAGGTTGATAGCAAGGTTTGCTGTAACAGGGTGAACAACCTTCCCGTGCCTCCTCCAGAGCTGGATGTAATTTGCATTGGTAACTATTCCCCACTTTGCTGATTTGCAATGCTCTCCAAGCAAGTACCTTTTTATTTGATCTACTGCATCTCTACAGGCAGCGGATCCCTCACTAAGATTGACTGTCCTGGACTTAACTTCCAAGAGAAGGTATGGGTTTTTCCTAGAGTTATAGAAGATGTCTGTATGTTGTGTGTTTTTTCTAGCTGCAAAGTCTACTTCTCCGCACCCTGTTTCAAACTCCTGCCTAATCTCCAGGTCTCCAAAGCCTAGCTCATGGAGCAAGGGTCTGGCAAAATCTTGGACAATGACTTGCTCAACTCTCTCGCGGGGGGATATCCTCCCAAGCTTCTCTCGGAGGGAGATGACACTAGTCATAGACTGAAGGGATCCCAATGTGCCCCTCAGTCTAGCAGTTGCTTTGCCCTCTCTGCGAGTGCCTGGGCCGTTAGGCCGTTGTAGTCCATGAGTTCGGCAGGGGTGGCGGTGGTTTCGCCGCGTTTCCAGGCAAAAAGATCGCGCGGGCCGGTGTAGCGCAACAACAGGGGCTCCAACATCAGGCTGGATCCGCCAGTCACGCCGATAAGGGCTTCGCCGGCAAACCAGGCGGCAAACTCCTGGTCAGACATGAACTCCCCATCGGGTTGGGCACAGGTGGACCAGGCTATATCGCTAGGGCGGTAGAGACGGCGAGGGTTGACTACCGAAACAATTTTGCTGCCGATCCCCTGGGCCTGGAGCTGGTCAGCCGCCGCAAAGACTGGCAGGAGGATCATATCCCCCACCACGGCAAAGACCACAGTGCGGGATCCAGGCAGTTCCTGCAGCACAGTGCAGCCCTGCTCCACGGCTTGGCGCGCTTGTTCCAGGGTGGTGCGGATGGGCAGGGGGGTTTTGCTGGCAAAGATCGGGATCCCTTTGTTGAAGGTCGATAGGGCCCACTCGTAGGCGACTTGGGCACAGTTGGCGTCGGGGGGAAAGAGGGGGAAGATGTTGCCGTTGCGCATCATGGCCGCTAAATAGGCCTCGATTTCTGGGCGTTGGTGGGTCCAGCCGTTACGTCCCTGTTCCAATGCTCCAGCCGTGAAGAGGGCAATAGCGGCAGGGGTGGGGCGGCGCAGCTCCGCCATCGCCTGGGTTACCGTCTGCCAGATGGGCAGTCCGTTGACGGCAAAGGATTCATAGGAGCACCAGAGAGAGCGCCCGCCGAAGAGCGCCAGGCCCCCCGTCAGGCCAGCGCAGGCATCTTCGCTAAGGGGTTCGTAAACCTGGCCCTGGGGCTGTTGGTTGTAGAGCGGATCCACCGTGGGGTGGATGACTTTCAGGCCCTGGTTGACATTGGCAAGGCCGGAGGCCTCGTTGCCGTCCGCGTTGGCCACCAGAAAGTCAGGGTCTTTCTGCCCTACCTGCACCACTAGAGCGCCAATGGCCGTGGTGGAGACTTGCTTATCGCCGAGGGGGAACTCAGTTAAGTTGAGGGATCCCAGCGGCGGCAGAGGCCGGATAGACTCAGTGACCACCACCTTAGCTGCCGGTCCCCCAGCAGCCCGCTCGCAGTTTTGTCGCACCAGGGCCCAAGCTGCCGGATGCAGCGCCCGCGCTTGCAGAGCAGCCACAATGTCGGGGTTATCCAAGGTATGGTGGGCGTAGAGGTTGTGGGATTTGGATCCCTTGGCGTGCACGCCCGCCCCTTTCAGTTGCTTGAGGATGAAAACCGTCAGGTGGCCGCTTAGAGCTGACTGAATGGCCCGCTCCATTTCGGTCAGTACCCTCTGGGCAAAGGCCAAGCGGGCTTCCAGGGAAAAAAGAGTGCTGTCCACATAGGGGCCAGGCTGCTGGGCATCGTCGAATTCCTTAGCATCCACCAGCACCACTTCCTCGAAGCCGTTGCCCCGCCAGTACTCAACCATCTGGGCGTTGGTGAGGGTGGAGATCATGCTGTGGTGCTCTTGGCTGTAGCCATTCCAGACCAGCACCGGCAGGAAGTTGGTGCGCTGCGGGAAGGCGGTGTGAAAGTGGATCATGGAGCTCATCACGTAGGGCTCCCCCAGCCCCCCATCGCCGATGGTGACAGGAAAGAGGCGATCCGGGTAAAGCAAAGCAGCGGCCATGGCAAAGTGCTGCCCCTGCCCAAGGGGCCCTGCCGGCGCCAGCAAGCCGGGGATGTAGCCAGAGAGGTGCCCCAGCAGCCCTTCCCGTTCCCGAAAGCGAGCCTGCAAGTCAGAGACGGTGTGGATGCCCATCTCGGCCAGGGATCCATCCAAGAACATGGCGGCATAGAAGCCGGGGGCGTGGTGGCCCACTTCGGTGGGAATGTTCTTTTGGCCCAGGTACACCAAAGCGGCATAGGCTTCCGCCTGGCTGGCAAAGCCCCCCGGGTGGCCCGAGGCTTTGCTGGCTGTCATCTGCAGGGTGAGGTAGCGCAACGCATCAGCATAGAGCAAAGTTTGGTAGGCGGCCATGCGACTGCCGGGATCCCGCAGCTTGCCTGTGGCAGCATCGACTGCAGGTTCCTGGCCCAGGCGATCGAATTCCGGCCAGGGATCCCCAAAGTATTGGATCCCTTCGCAAAAGGCGGGAACTTGGGCAGTTGCCTCCTGAGCCAGCGTCATGGTCGAGCCTCACTCTTTGTCGGGTTACTCCTCACTTTAAACCTGATAAGGCCTTTTGGATGTTGTAAACTACCCGCACTCATGCTGACGTATAAAGTACGGGCTCTTGGTAGCCCTGCAGTTGACAAGCCAACCACGGACCTCTGGGCTGGTTTGCGGCAGCCCCCGAAAGCGCAATCACAAAGGACTCCGTCCCGCTGACGCCAGTGGAGATGCAGTGGTCCACCCACGCTTGAAAGCGCCTCTCCCTGCCAGACAGCCGTTGCAACAGTTGCCGGCACCTGCGCCGTGAACTGCATGTGCCCTGACTGGCTTTGTGTTGAGGTAGACGAGGTGTACACTTCCCAGGCAAGTTTCTTGGATAGGGATGAGCTACCTAACTACGGTGAAAGACCCGACCGGTGGCAAGCATCTGGGAAGTGGATAAAGCGGGGACTGTGCCAAACAGCCAAAGGGTGGTTAGTGAACGCTGATGCTAACGCTGCGGCTAACCTACTGAAAAGAGTAAGCAGAACTTTGGGGCTTTGCCTCGAGGGACTGTCTAAGGGCGGTTTGACAACACCTTTACAAGTCCGTTTGTGGGCTACTTAAGAATCTCCCGACTTCAGTCGAGGGAGTGTCAACTAGCTGTGCTCGGTGGCGGATTAGGAGCGGCAAAGCTGCTCCCTTCTGGAAAAGGGGAGTGTTCTGCGTGCATCTGAACGCAAAACTATCTGACTGCAAAACTTAGCCCCTTGCTGTGGGCATTGACCCTGGCAGCAAGCAGGAAGGGTGGACGGTTAAATTCTGTAGCTCACATGTGCCTCGACATCCAAGTGGACACTGTGACTTGGATGAAGCTATGGATCCCTGAGGCAGCAGGTTTCATCAGAAGCGATTTGTAGGTAAGGGATGCCTCCTTGAGCCAAGTGCGGCCGGCCCGTTGCTGCTCAATCTAGCTATCGCTTGCTGAGTTTGAGGGCTGATCTGGAGCAGAAAGCACCTTTTATGCTGAATGAGCATTTTAAGATGACATAACTGCATAATAGGTAACAAACGGTAGTACACATTACCAAAGATCTGGAGGCGACACCCCTATATTGGCCTGCGTGAAGGGCTTGAGCATGGCCGCGCCCTTCCCCGCTTGGCTGTCGGGATCCCTGAGGCGCCCAAGCTTTGCAACCCAAGCAACAAAGTCCTCGACTTTCTCCACCGTCACTTTGCCCAGGAGGAGTAAACCAGCTTCAGATGAGAATCAGCAATGGATAACGTGCGTAGCCTCTGTCCCTACTGCGGGGTTGGTTGTGGCCTGGAAATTCTGGCTGGCGGCACAAGAATTCGTGGGGATCGGTCTCATCCCTCCAGTCAAGGCATGGTTTGTGTTAAGGGTGCCACTCTTCTCGAAACCCTTGATCACAACCGTGCCACCGTGCCTCTTTATCGCTCCAGCCTCCGCGATGATTTTCAGCCGATTAGCTGGGATCAAGCGCTGGATTTGATCGTGGAGCGCATTCGCCAGAGTCGCCCCGAGCGAATTGCGATCTATGGTTCAGGGCAGTTGCATACTGAAGATTATTACGTTGCCCAAAAGCTACTCAAGGGCTGCCTGGGCAGTAATAACTTTGACAGCAACTCGCGCCTTTGCATGTCCTCTGCCGTGGAGGGCTACTGCCAAAGCTTGGGTTCAGATGGCCCTCCCTGTAGCTACTCTGACCTCGATAGCTGCGAGCTTGCCTTTTTGATCGGCACCAACACCGCTGAGTGCCACCCAATTTTGTTCAATCGCCTGCGCAAGCGCCACAAGAGTGACCCGAGTTTGAAGGTGGTGGTTGTGGATCCCCGCCGTACCGAGACGGCTGAGGGTGCAGATCTATATCTTGGGATTGCTCCGGGCAGCGACATTGATTTGCTCAATGGTATCGCCCACCTACTCATTCAGTGGGGGGCCATCAACCACGACTTCATTGCCCAACACACCGAAGGCTTTGAGACCTATGCAGCTCTGGTGGCCGAGTACACTCCTGCGCGTGTGGCTAGTCGCTGCGGCATAGAAATTGAGGATGTAATTGCCGTCGCTCGACTCTGGCAGCACTCCCGGAAAACCCTTTCCATGTGGTCAATGGGGCTTAACCAGTCCAGCGAAGGTACTGCCAAGGTTACAAGTCTTATCAATCTCCATTTGCTCACTGGCCAAATAGGCTTTGCGGGGGCAGGGCCGTTCTCGCTGACGGGGCAGCCTAACGCCATGGGCGGCCGAGAGGCGGGTGGCTTGGCCCACCTCTTGCCCGGCTATCGCAAGGTTACGAACCCGGAAGATCGCGCTGCTGTGGAGCAGCATTGGCAGCTTGGCCCAATCAATCCTGAGCCTGGCCTCGATGCTCTCGGGATGATTCGCGCTCTGGAGGCTGGCGCCCTGGATGTTTTCTGGATTGCCGCCACCAACCCGCTGGTGAGCTTGCCCGACCTGCACCGGGTAGCAGCAGCGCTCTCGCGATCGCCTTTCACGATTGTCCAAGATGCCTACTTTCCTACCGAAACCACTGCCTACGCGCATCTGGTGCTGCCTGCTGCTCAGTGGGGTGAAAAAACGGGCACCATGACCAACTCCGAGCGCCGCGTTACCCTCTGTCCGGCGTGGCGCCATCCCCCCGGTGAAGCACGGGCTGATTGGGAAATTTGGGCGGAAGTAGGCCGCCGTCTGGGCTTTGCCAAGGCGTTTAGCTTTGCGGATAGCGCAGCAGTTTTTGCCGAATATGTCGGTCTTACTGCTGGGCGTCCCTGTGATCTTTCTGGCCTCAGTCATGAGCTCCTGCACCAAGGCCCCCAACAGTGGCCTTATCCCCGTACTGGACCAATCGAGACCCGCAACCTCTATATCAATCACCACTTTCCAACGCCTACAGGTCGCGCTCGTTTCATCGCCAGTCATTCACACGGCCTTGCCGAACCGCCGGATCCCGACTATCCCTATGTCCTCACTACAGGACGCCTCTATGGCCATTGGCACACCCAAACCCGTACTGGCCATGTAGCCAAAATCCGGGCAATGCACCCCCAGCCTTTTCTCGAGATTCACCCCCGTGATGCTGACAGGGTAGGGCTCACCGATGGCGACTGGGTAAGGGTTGAATCACGGCGAGGCAAGGCTACCCTCCCGGTTAAAATAACCCGGGCGATCAGCCCCGGCACGGTATTTATGCCGATGCATTGGGGACCATTGTGGGGTGAAGATGCCGCCTGCAATGCCCTCACCCACTCGGTTGCCTGCCCTAGCTCGAAGCAACCTGAACTTAAAGCCTGTGCCGTCAGACTTAGTCGCATCGAACCCCTGTCAATCTAAGCCCACTTTATGTCTTGGGTAACGCGATGATCTTTCAGTTCGAGCAAGACTTTGCCGATAGCCTCCGCTGCATCCCTATGGTTGTGCGCTTGAAGCTGGATCAGTGTGGCATCAAACTCAAACTACATCAGTGGCTGCGTTTTAGTCGTCAGCAGCGCCAAAGCTTGATTGACCGACCAACTGATACTGCTGCCGACCGTGCTGCCTACCGCGAGTACCTGATTCACCTTATTGAAAATATCTGCCAAGAACAAGCTAGTGAGCTGCCTGTTGATCCAAAACCGGCTTGGGAAGATGCCACCGCAATCCCTGCCAGCGTCCTTGAGCAAGCAGCAGCCAGGGGGGTTGTGCTGACCCTTGAGCTGTGGCAAAAGCTAACGCCCTTGCAGCGCTTTGCCCTCATTAAGCTTAGTTGCTCCAAGCACGAAAACCGTAACTTTGTACCTGCCTTTCAGGAATTCTCCTCACCCTGGAGCCAAGATAAGCGCTGCTAGGGTAGGTGCAGCTCATACTCGGACACTCCATTCGTTGGCCTTACTTTCAGCGCTTATGATCAGCGTCCAAGAAGCTGAAGCCGTTATCAAAGCCCAGTGGCTGCCACCTAGAACCGAGTCGATCCCAATCGCGAAGTGCGCAGGCCGGGTTCTTGCTGAGCCGATCTATGCCGATCGTGACTACCCGCCGATTAACCGCGTCATGGTGGACGGCATTGCCATTAACTACGCTGCCTATGCCGCTGGGCAGCGCCGCTTTAGGGTTGCGGGCATGGCTGCCGCTGGGGTAAGCGCTGCCACGCTGGCCGACCCGCAGCAGTGCTTCGAAGTGATGACCGGCTGTCCCCTGCCGCTGGGTAGCGATCTTGTCGTCCCCTACGAGCAGATTCGTATCGAGCAGGGAGTCGCTACCATCACCTATGAAGTTGAGCGCAGCAGAGGTGATTTTATTCATCGACAAGGCAGCGACTGCATCGCAGGGGCACTCGTTCTCCACCCCGGCATTACCCTCAAGAGCGTTCATATCGGCATTCTAGCCTCCTTCGGCTACAGCCATGTCCAAGTCGAAGCAGCTCCCCGCATCAAACTTGTAGCCACAGGTGATGAATTGGTCTCCATCGAGCAAACTCCCACACCCTATCAACTGCGATGCTCCAACGCTTACGCCCTCAGAGCTGCTCTCCTCGCCTACGGTTACACCGAGGTCGAGATTGACCACATCCCCGATGATTCGGCTAGCATTATCGCCCACTACCAAACTAACACCCAAAGCTATGACCTCTTGATTTACACCGGCGGTATCTCGAAGGGAAAACGCGACTACTTACCTCGAATTTGGCAACATTGTGGCGTTACTGCCTATATTCACGGTGTCGCCCAAAAACCGGGCAAGCCGATGTGGTTTGGCATTGATCATCAAGCTAACACCATTGTCTGGGGGCTACCAGGCAATCCTGTCTCAGCTCTTGTGTGTCTGCATCGCTATCTGCTGAACTGCACCGTTTATTCCGGCTATCTGGGTGAGACCATTACCTTTGAGCCTAATCTCACTTTTTTTGTACCTGCCAAGCTTGGTAGCAACCAAGCCCTCACACTAATCATGCCTCAGAGCTCTGGCGACTTTGTTGCTCTGGCAACCAGCGATGGCTTTGTAGAGCTCCCCCAAGATCAAGTGGTCTTTAAGGCTGGCGAAGTCTTTTTATTCTATCCCTGGTACTAGGATGCAACTAGTTGATCAATGGAACCGCCGCATTCGCAAGCTGAGGGTCTCCCTGACCGATCAATGCAACCTGCGCTGTCGCTACTGTATGCCCCTGTATCCTGAGTTCATGGACAAAAGCAGCTATCTAAGTCCGCAGCAATACAAAGACATTATCGGTGAGCTGCTGGACTATGGCATCGAGGAAGTTCGTATCACAGGTGGCGAACCTCTGGTTCGGCGCGAGTTTGCCGAAATCATGCAGGGGCTTGCTGAGCTGAAAATTCCCTCCCTCAGCCTCACGACCAATGGAGTGCTGTTGCACCTCTACTGGGATGTCCTTAAAGCTGCCAATGTTCATAATCTTAACATCAGTCTCGACAGCCTTCAGCCTGCTACTGAAGCCTGGATCACACACCGAGACTGCCTTGCCGATATTCTTCGTAATATCCGGGAGGGTATTGCTCAGGGGTTTAGCATCAAGCTCAACACAGTTCTGATGCGAGGCGTCAACGATCATGAGCTGTTTGATTTTGTTGAATTTGCTCGCGAGACAGGTGTGACAGTTCGCTTTTTGGAGCTGATGCGGATTGGCTATGCCAACCATATTTATGATGAGCGCTACATTTCAGCACAAGAGTGTATTGCTCGCCTAAAGGAACGCTATACCCTAACCCAGCTGCCGACGGTACCTGATTCTACAGCATTCTACTTCACAGTCGATGGGGCTGCCAAAATCGGATTTATTGCCTCCGAGTCGCAACCTTTCTGCAGCACCTGCTCGCGCTGGCGCTTGACCGCCGATGGACGTCTCTTTGCTTGCCTATTTACCGAAAACGGCTTGCCAATCCGTGATGCGACACCAGCACAACGCCGACAGATTTACCAACAGCTTTTAGGGATGAAGCCAATGCG
Source organism: Synechococcus sp. H60.1 (assembly GCF_047462335.1). Lineage (NCBI taxonomy): Bacteria > Bacillati > Cyanobacteriota > Cyanophyceae > Synechococcales > Synechococcaceae > Synechococcus > Synechococcus sp. H60.1. Next base: position 3,865 of record NZ_JANSJA010000072.1, on the reverse strand, counting down.
CAGGGTCGAGCAGGTTTTACATCCGATGTACAGTTTAGGGGGCTAGATCTATGGGTGAGGCTGATCGTGTATGGGCGCATCTTGATGCTCAGGGCCAACCGCAGATGGTGGATGTCAGTAACAAATCTGCATCTTTGCGAGTAGCGACAGCTCAAGCAATAGTTCAATTGCCGCCTGCTTTGAGTACATATATTGTTGGTCAAGATATTTACCTCGAGAAAGGAGTGGTGTTTCAGACAGCAGTTATCGCGGGTACTATGGCTGTTAAAAAGACTGAGCAACTGATCCCCTTTTGTCACCAGATTCCCGTCGAGAGCTGCACCTTTGATATCAAAATTGATGATCGTTTGCTTGTAACTGTTCACTGCACCGTCAAAACTAGCGCCAAAACAGGCGTTGAAATGGAGGCCCTCTGTGGTGCTTCGGTAGCGGCGCTGACGATCTACGACATGTGCAAGTCGGTGTCACCCCACATCTGTATTCGAGAGACCCGCCTAGTGACCAAGTCCGGCGGCAAAAACGCCCTCCTGGAGCGTCCTCTCTACGGTCTGGTACTTACAGGGGGACAGAGCAAGCGCATGGGCCGGGATAAGGCTCTGCTGAACCACACTGGCAAACCGTATGCTGCCTATCTCTATGAATTGCTACAACCCTACTGCCAGCGAGTTTATCTATCAGCGCGTGCCGGTCAGTGGTTGAGCACGCCACTGGAGTTGCTGCCCACGCTGCCGGATCAAGTAGAAAGCGTTGGCCCAATCAGTGGTCTGCTGACTGCCCTGAACACCCATCCCGAAGCTAACTGGTTAGTTGTTGCTTGCGATCTCCTCAATCTGCAAGCAAAGACAATCCAAAAGCTACTGGAGCACTATCAAGCTGAAACGGTTGCGACCTGTTATGCTAACCCCAAACTTGGCTTTCCAGAGGCTCTCTGTGCAATCTATACTCCTCAGGCTGCAGCAGTGCTGAGGGCTGCCTATGCAGCCGGGGTATACTGCCCTGTTAAAGTCCTTGGCGACCAACCCTGTACCCTAGTTACCCCTGACTGTGAGGCCGAACTGATGAACGTCAATACCCCAGAGGAGTATGCTGCCTTTGAACGTCTTTTAAGCCCAAGGTAATCGAAACTATGACAACTCAGTCCATCCTGACCAAAACTGTAACTATCCAGTATGTGGCGATGCTGAGGGAGCAGGCTCAACGAAGTAGAGAAGTGCTCCAAACCAATGCAGCAAGCTACCTGGAGTTGTATCAGCAGGTGAAGGCAAAGTATGGCTTCCCACTGGCAGCGAAAGATATTAAAGTTGCTGTCAATCACGAATTTTGTGACCTAACTAGTCCGGTTGACGACTATGCCTTCGTAATTTTTATTCCGCCAGTCTGTGGAGGTTAGATGCTGCGGTTTTTGATTAGTGACACTGCTATCCAAACAACCGAGCTCAGCCGCTTACTTGCCGATAGCACAGCGGGTGCCCTCGTAACCTTCGAGGGTTGGGTACGCAATCACAACAGGGGAAGGACTGTTCTCAGCTTGGAGTACGAAGTTTATGAAATCCTCGCCGAGAAGGAGGGCGAAAGGATCCTCCGGGAGGCCTGCTCTAAGTTCAATCTCTGTGGCGCTATCGCCTGTCACCGTCAGGGCCATCTTGCGATTGGCGACATCGCAGTGTGGGTTGGTACTACCGCTGTCCATCGAGCTGCTGCCTTTGCTGGAACACGCTACATCATCAATGCCATCAAGCATCGGCTGCCAATCTGGAAAAAAGAGTACTATCGTGACGAGGAACCGCAGTGGGTTTTGTGCCAAAAAACACCCTCGCTATTCGAACAATCATTTGATGAATAATTTCTAGGCTTTCTAGGCTGGCGTTAGAGAGTGTCATTGTTTGAACCAGGAGCAGTGTGGGGATCCCTGGCATGGACTTGGCCAGGCGGTGGTTCTTCACCTGCAAATCCTCATACGCCACGACGTTGTTAGACAAAGTGCTCCGCAACGCCAGAGGCGAGCACTACGTACCGGCCCAGCTTCATGGCTCAGTCTCTACGCTGGCGCTGGACTTTCAGGTGTACCTTGCCCAACCTCTTTCTCCGTTTGTGGTAGGGGTTGGACTGCCGCTCAGCTCCCTTGACGAATGTCCTGCTCAACTTGCGTTGATGTCTTTTCAGCCGCTTCTCATTCCGGCGCAAAAACTTAGGACAATCTACCGTGTTCCCCTTCTGGTCGGAGTAGAAGTGGTGCAGCCCCAGGTCGAGACCCACCATCTGGCCGGTGTACTTGCCCTGGGCCCAGCGCTCTCTGTCGAGGCAGAACTAGGCGTAGTACCTGTCCGCTCTGGGCACCACCCGCACCCGGTTGATCTTGGAGCCGAGGATAAGCTGTCTGGCTTTGCCGTTGCAGTACAAGGCAAAGGTACCTGCCTGGTTGCCGTCGGTGAAGGTGATGGCCATCCCGTCAGGTGAAAGTTTCCACCCCGACTGCTTGTACTCACTTGTACTCAATGGATACGAATGGCCTCATTCAGAGCTCGGTACCGCTCTGGTCTTCCGTTGAGCAGCTTGGCTTCCCTAGCTAGCATGAAACATCACACGCTCGCACGGATAAGAAAGACAGCACTTCATCCCCATAGCTAAAGCTAGGTGCCTTCGCGCATCGCTTTCCGGCTAAATGAAAGGGACAGCCTGGGGCAGAGGTTCGGTTGCAATGGGCCGTCCTCACCATTACCTACAATATCTAGTGTCTCAAACCCTTTAACTGCCTATTTTCCCCCAATATACAGATGAAAATTTGCTGGCTATCGACCGGCTTCCCTTGTCCTTTACCTTGGAGATACTTGAAGGAGGAGATCTGTGCCCCTTTTTGGAAAGCTGTGGTACATTCGAGGGAGGCCAGAGCTGAGCCTTTCCGAGAAGCAGGCTAAAGGCTTTTTGGAGCAAAGCAAAGGGCTCTGCTGCAATGGCTTAAGTTTGTAGGGCTGTTGGCTTTTTCTCATCTTGATTGTCTGAGGTTCTCTGGTTTTGTTTGCTCTAGTCTTAGACTTGTTGGGGATGGCCACTTTCTAGAGGATTTGCGATGGTTGGTTAGCTGTTGTTGAGCATTACTTCTAATTGCTTCTTGCCTGTTGTCAATCCGCTTGCTCCTCAAGACCGACTGCCCATGACAGACACTCGTCCTTGTGCACCCTGTATCGTAGATAGCGGAATTTTGGTTAACAAGCGGGATATTTACCGTCTCCTAGCGGATCTGGGGCGGGTTCGCTACTTCGATATCGTCGATGGTTGGGTGCGAAAGCAGGGTGAGGGCTATGTGATGGAGGTGTTTCAGGATGCAACGGCGGCTACCTTGGTGGCCAATCGCAGCCTTTACCTAAACCTCAACAGCTTCGACTACGCCTGCTTGCGGGATCCCTCCCCCTCGGAGGTGGCAGGCATGGAGGGGGAACGGCCCAGCGTGGTGATTGATCTGGTTCAGGAGAGCCGCATCTTGCGTTTGGTGCCTCTGTCAGATCCGCTATCGGATCCCGCGCAGTTGTGGGCGGACACTCAGGCGTTGCAGGCGGCAGCGGCGGACGCTTTGGGGGCGGGCTGGAGCCTAGAAGAGGAAGACAGTTCTTGCGACCCGCTGGATTGAAAGGACTCAAAAAAACAGGCCGCCAGACTCGTCTTCGCTCACTCTTAAGGTTACTGTTATTTCAGCTTGCGTCGGGCACTGAAGGTGCTGGGAGTCGAGTGGAACAGTACCTTTGGGTAAAAGGAAACTACCCCGCAAGAGGAAACACTTGGGGAAATGAGCACGGCTCCTAGCGTAGTGACAGGTGGTGAATAGGGGTTAGTAACTGGTGACGAGTCACTAATCACTAGCCACTAGTTA